>JBJTVF010000053.1:0-28732 GCA_046081085.1 Candidatus Limnocylindrus sp. | reverse complement strand
CTCTAGCAGGCTTGCATGGACGAACAGCAGCCGCATGCCGGAGTCCGCGACGATGGCCCCGGCCTCTTCGGCACGGAAGTGCCAGTTCACCGGCACGGCGTAAGCCCCGACGAGCCGGACCGCCAGGACGGCCACCAGCATGCTGGGCTCGTTGCGCAACAGCAGGCCCACCGTGTCACCCTCGCCCACGCCAGCCCTGCGCAGCGCGGTCGCGCAGCGGGCCGCGAGCGCGTCCTCATCGGCACTTCCGTACGGCAAGCAGCGCCTCCTCGAGGTCGCACGCGCGCTCGCGGGACGGCCAGAGCTGCTGCTCCTCGACGAGCCGGCGGCGGGAATGAACCCAAAGGAGACTGCTGAGATGACGGCACTCATCCGCCGGATTCGCGACGAACGCAACATCACCATCTTGCTCATTGAGCACGACATGCGTGTTGTGATGGGCATTTCGGACCGTATCACCGTGCTCGATCACGGAGAGAAGATCGCTGAAGGCCTCCCCGCGGAGATTCGAAGCAATCCGCAGGTGATCGAGGCGTACCTTGGTCGCGGCGCCGCGAGTGGGCACTGAGAGGAGCACGCAATGTCGCTGCTTGAGTTGAAGGACGTACACACGTACTACGGAGCGGTGCACGCTCTGCGCGGCGTCTCCCTCAAGGTTGAGGAGGGTGAGATCGTCACCCTGATCGGCTCGAATGGTGCGGGAAAGACGACAACGCTGCGTACGATTTCCGGCCTAGAACGCGCTCGGTCCGGGAGCATCACGCTGAACGGGAAGAGCATCGAGAGTGCGGCTGCGCACGAGATCGTGCGACTCGGCGTAGGGCACAGTCCGGAGGGGCGCCGGGTCTTTACGCGAATGTCAGTTCGCGAGAACCTTGAGATGGGTGCGTTCCTACGCAAGCCGGGAGCCGACGTACAGGCCGACTTCAAGAAGGTCTTCGATCTCTTCCCACGGCTGAAGGAGCGTGAGCTCCAGGCCGCTGGAACCATGTCCGGTGGTGAGCAGCAGATGTTGGCGATCGGTCGCGCGTTGATGGGCCAGCCAAAAGTGCTTCTCCTCGATGAGCCGTCTATGGGCCTCGCACCAATCTTGGTTGAACAGATCTTTGATATCATCAAGGAGATCAATTCGCGAGGTACGGCGGTGCTCCTCGTAGAGCAGAACGCGATGATGGCGCTCGGCATTGCGCGTCGCGGCTACATCTTGCAGATCGGCGAAGTCACACTCGAGGATGACTGCAAGAAGCTCGCAAACAACCCAAAGGTGAAAGAGGCGTACCTCGGCGTCTAGGCCTTGGCCAAGAACTGTTCCGCACGCTTCAGTCTCTTGAAGAGTTGACCTCCATCTCTCCGCTCGGCCAGCGTCGCCGGCATCCTCCCCGCGTTGAGACCGAGCAGGCGTTGATGGGAGCGGATCGCCCGCGCCAATCCATCAAGGTGGTGCTGAGGTTTAGTGCGCTTCTCCCACCAGAGTCCATCGATGATGAGTGCGCCGGCCGCTCCATCAGTCGACCCCTTCTCACGGTGCATCTGGATGCGGCCCACGATCGCATCGCCGGCATGGATCGGCATTGTGTACGGCCCGTAGGTGCGCCTCTTCTCTGGCGTGTAGATCTCCCAGCGATAGTGAAAGTCGTACAACCCCTCAAGGCGCGCCCGATCATGAATCAGCGGATCGAGCGGCGAGAGCAGGGTGACCGCATTCGGATCTGCGGCGGCAGTTCGACTTCCAGTGGTCGCGCGCGCCGCCGCCTCAAGCGCAAATCGTTCGCCTGCGGGGAGTCGCCACACACCAGGGAGCCCTACGATCTCGACCTCCAACAGTTCGCCACCGGCAACGAGTCGCTCCACAAGTTGCTTCCTCGTGAGTGGCCAGTCACGCGGAACCCACGCCGCGTTCGCTGAGGTGAGGCCCATGTCGCGATGTCGCGCCAGGAAGGTGTGCGCAATCTGCTCCTCTTCACTGACGCGTCGCTCCAGCACATTGCGGGGTAGGAGTCGCTCGGGGAGGTCGAACCAGCGGATGGAGCCTTCGCGTCGTGCAAGGTAGAGCTCGCCAGAGTTTGCGAGCATCTCGAGCGCCGCGCGGTAGGCGGGCGTTGGTCCCCATGACCAGTCCACCAGTTTGGAGGGACCAAAGTCACTCGCGCTCAGGGCACCTTCGTTGGTGATGCGCGACATGATCGTCTCCGCCCACGGCTTCAGCTTCATGTACGTGCCGTCACTCCAGAAGCGTTCGCGTCGTCTGTCCGCAGGGCGGCGGTAGTACGGCAGTTCACTCGTGGGGATGATCACGAGCACACCGTTGTACTGCTCAATGAGCGCACGCTTTGCGGGCACTTTCGCGTAGAGCAGTTCGTCGACCCAACGCGGTTCAAAGCCATCGATGCGCGCATGACAGACCAGTTCGTGGCTGCGGCCCGCAAGATCAACAGGATCGAACTGCAGTGAGCCGAGTCGTTCGATCAGCACAAGTACGGATCCACGACTTGCGGGGAGTGAGCGCGGTGGGAGGAGCATGTGCCGCTCCGCCAGAAAGCGACGCGCAGCGGCGCGCGTGATCTTCATGGAAGGCGCGCGGCCACCGCTCATGATGGACGTTCGCTCACGGAAACCTCACGCGCATGAGCTGCGCGAAGGAGTGCTGCGTAGGTGATGGGGAAGACATCAAGGTGTGTGCCACAGGCTGCCCAGAGTTCACCCCGCGATGAGAGTCCGGCATCTGCGAGAACAATCGGCGCGGCGTATTCAGGTGCGGGCGTGTGTCCAAACGGAGGGATGCCGCCAATGACGAAGCCGGTGAACGCACGGGCTTCATCCGCCGTTGCGCGACGAACCTGTTCACCCTGCGCGAGATTGAGTGCGCCGCGTAGCGCGGTGAGATCCACGCGATCTGCACCTGAGACCAGACAGAGCACGCCGCGCGTCTCCACTCCTCCCTCAATGGAGAAGACGAGGCTCTTGACGATCTGTCCAACCTCAACGCCGAGCGCAGCCGCCGCCTGTGCCGCAGTGGCGGTGCTCTCGTCCATCGCGTGAGGGCGCACGTCCACTCCTGCGTCGCGGCCCGCCGCTATCACTCGCTCGGTGAATGCACGTCGCTTCGCTAGATCCATGCGTGCATCCTAGCCTCAGTGTGCGGTGCCACCCGCCTTGATGGTGCGACTTCGCGCGGTCACCATCATTGCAACTCCAGCAACCACGATGCCACCGCCAAGCACGATCTGCGGCGAGATCGGTTCCGCAAGGATCAGGCCACCCGCGATCACGGCGACGACTGGGTTGACATAGGCATAGGTGGAGACGAGTCCGAACGGTGCGACGCGGAGGAGCCAGGTGTAGACGTTGTAGGCGAAAAGGCTCCCAACCGTCGTCAAGTAGAGGAGTGCAATGAGCACGTCTGGCCCGATCGTCTCAGTTCGGATCTGCGCCGGCTCGCCGAGCATCAGGGCCACGAGCGTGCCACCAACGCTCCCCGCGAGCATCTGGATCGTTACCGCAATGCGTGCGTCGGGCGGAGTGGCCGCGCGCCGTTGACTCCATATTGATCCACCTCCCCAGCTCAGCGGGCTGAGCAGAATGCACGCGAGTCCGAGTGGGTCGAGCCCTGCACCATCGGTGCGCGGCGAGATCAGGATTGCCACACCCACGAGGCCGATCACGATGCCGAACAGTGTCAGCGGCGCAATGCGGTCCTTGTAGACAACCCGACCGATCAGGGCGACCCAGATGGGGAGGAGTGCGATGAGAAGCGCGGTGATCCCTGATGGGATGGTCTGCTCACCGTACGACGTGACCCCGAGACCTCCAACGTTCAGGGCAAGCCCAACGATCACTTGATCGCGAATCTGTGCGCGCGTCAAGCTGCGTAGTGCTGGTCGCGCTACCACGGCGACGATCGCGAGCATCACCGCGCCGGCAAGGGCAAACCGAAGCGCAACCATGGTGAACGGAGGGATGGCACTCCCAGCAGTGGGATCGACAACGACACGGATGGCGAGATAGGTGGTCCCCCAGACGATGTAGATCGCGAGCATCCCGAGTGCGATGGCAAGCGGAGAGGCCGCGGTGAGGCGCGCGCTGGAAGACATGCGCAGATGATACTCGGTTCCTCGCGTATCCTTCTGCGATGCGCGGCTCACGACTCCCCTGGATCCTCCTCGTCGCGGTCTCCGCATTCGGTTACGGTTCAGGTCCACTCTTCGCAAAGTGGATCTACCCCACCGGGTTCGATTGGCTCGACCTCCTGGCCTGGAGACACTTCCTCGCTGCGATCTTCCTCGGCGTGATCGTGATTGCGCTCCCTGCAGGTCGTTCGGCGTTGCGCTCGCTCAGCCCGCGTCGCGCACTGACCGCCCTGGCGATCGGAGCGCTCTTCGTTGCGAATGCTTCGACATACTTTGCGAGCCTTATCTGGATCGACGCCTCTCTCGCCGGACTAATGACGTATGCGTATCCGGCGATCGTTGCAGTCCTCTCGATCTTCTTCGCACACGCTCCATCAGGCCCACGACCTTGGGTGGCACTGGGGATCGCCACCGCTGGAGTGGCGCTCGGCGTTGGAGGGATCTCGTCGGGCAGAGAGCCGGCACTGATCGGACTTGTCCTTGGCGTTGCTTCACCCATCATCTACAGCTGCTACATCATCCTTGCCGCGCGCCTAGGTGGCGAGTCGAAACGCGGTACCGGTTCGAGCCGCGGAGGCGGTATTCCGCCGCTCGCTGCGGTTCCACTCAGCCTCGCTGGAACCGCGCTCGGCGTCTTCGCGCTGCGCTTGTTCGCTGGGCGCGACCTGCTTCCGATGCCGATCCCAAGCGACGCCCTCCTCCCAATCATCGGTGTAGCCACCATCGCTGGAATCGTGCCGATCGGTGCCTTCTACGCGGGCGCCCAGCGCCTCGGCGCCGCCCGCGCCGCGCTCGTCAGCACCGTGGAGCCGATCTTCACAATCGTTGCCGCAGGGCTCATCTTCGGCGAGCGTCTCACCGCCATCCAACTCCTCGGCGGTGCCTTGATCTTGGGTGCCGTCCTCGTGGCCGAGTGGGGGGCGATTCGACCGAGCGCCCCTGCACGAAAACAAAGTTAACGCGCCGTTTACCTGGTGGTAGCAGGCTGTTCACACGTCCCACGGAGGATATGCATGCGCCCGCAATCACGGCGAGCTAGGGGCGCCTCGCCAAACAGGCAGGAGTAACGATGAAGAACCGATTGAAGAGGCTCGGCGCAGCAGCACTGATTGCTGTGTTTGTAGCTGCGTGTGGAGGGTCGACCGAAAGCCCATCATCTGATGCGCTAGCTGGCGAAATTGCAATCGATGGTTCGAGCACCGTGTATCCGATCACGGAAGCTGTTGCCGAAGAGTTCCAGAACGCGAACTCAGGTGTTCAGGTGACCGTAGCCTTTTCTGGGACCGGTGGCGGATTCAAGAAGTTCTGTGCAGGTGAGACGGACGCAAACAACGCGTCACGACCGATCAAGACGGGTGCTGAGTCAGAAGACGAGCTCTGCACGACCAACGGTGTGGAATATGTCCAGCTCAAGGTTGCACTCGACGCGCTTGCTGTTGTGGTGAATCCAGAGAATGATTTCGTTGACTGCTTGAGCGTTGCGGAGCTCAATGCCATCTGGGGACCCGAGTCCACTGTGATGACGTGGGCCGATGTGCGCGCTGGCTGGCCAGCCGAAGAGATCGAGCTCTATGGCCCAGGCGCCGACTCAGGAACGTTCGACTACTTCACCGAAGAGATCAACGGTGAGGCAAAGGCTTCGCGATCTGATTACACGGCATCCGAAGACGACAACACCCTAGTACAGGGGATCAGCGGATCGAAGTACGCGCTCGGCTACTTCGGCCTGGCATACGTGACGGAGAACGTAGGAAAGGTGAAGGCGGTTCCAGTCGACGGTGGCTCGGGCTGCACCATGCCATCTGCAGAGGCGGCAAATGACGGGACGTACTCCCCCTTGGGGCGCCCACTCTTCGTCTATCCGTCGGTAGCAGCGCTGGCGCGCCCAGAGGTGGCCGAGTTCTTCCGCTTCTACCTTGAGAACACCAACGAGCTCTCAGAGGCGGTTGGATACATCGGACTGAACGACGCCGACTTGAGTGCTGCGAAGGCGACGCTCGAGGCGGCGCTCAAGTAAGCAAAGAGTTGCGGCGGTTCCCTCCGCCAATGCGCCCAGGGGTCCAGCGGCCCCTGGGCGCCGCTACTATCTGGATGCAGAACCTGGTCGCCAGCAGAGGAAGGTTGAGATGACCTACATCACATTGCCGCGGTCGAGGCCAGCCGAACGAGCGATAGAGTTTGGACTTCGGATCGCAGCCGCAGTCGGCATCGTGACAACGGTTGGGATCATCGCCGTACTAGCAGTCGAAGCACTGCTCTTCTTCGCAGAGGTTTCGCCGGTGGACTTCTTCACCGGGACACGCTGGTCGGCATCCATCAAGCCGTTTGCCTTTGGTGTCATCCCACTTGTTGTCAGCACGCTCATGATCGCGCTGATTGCCCTTGCGATCGCAGTACCGATCGGCATTCTTGCTGCGGTGTGGATGAGTGAGTTTGCGAGCATGCGTGCGCGCAACATCGTCAAGCCTATCCTTGAAATCCTCGCAGGCATTCCAACAATTGTGTACGGATTCTTTGCGATCACGGTGATCACGCCGCTGTTGAAGGCAACTATCCTTCCTGAGCTAGGAACCTTCTCAGCACTTTCGGCTGGAATTGTGGTTGGTATCTTGATACTTCCTCTTATCGCCTCGTTGACCGAAGACGCCCTTCGCGCAGTGCCACGCGGTCTTCGAGAGGGCTCGTATGCAATGGGGGCAACACGCTGGGAGACGGTACGACGCGTGCTACTTCCTGCTGCGCTCTCTGGAATCGCTGCCGCTGTGATCTTGGCGATGAGCCGTGCTATCGGGGAGACCATGGCTGTGGTACTTGCGGCTGGCACCAACCCGCAGCTCACGATTGACCCAACAGAGTCGGTGCAGACAATGACCGCATTCATCGTGCAGATCAGCCTTGGCGACACCCCAGCCGACAGCCTCCAGTTCAAGGCACTCTTCGCGGTTGGTGCAACGCTGTTTGCGATGACCTTTGCCCTGAACATGATCAGCACATGGATCGTGTCCAAGTATCGGAATGAATATGACTAATCCAAGCAGGGCGGCGTTGCACTCGAGAGAGACCACGACCCTCAACCGCCGCAAGGTGAAGAATGCGCTCTTCTCACTGCTGGCACTTGCGGCCATCTTTGTCAGCATGGTGACGCTCGCCGGCCTGCTCATTGATCTGGTTGGCAGGGGCGGATCGTCGCTCGACGCGCAGTTCCTCACCTCCTCACCGAGTCGAATTCCCGCCAAGGCAGGCATCCTCCCCGCCCTTGTCGGCACCCTCTGGGTAACCGTCTTGGTGGCCTTGATCACCCTGCCGATCGGTATTGGGGCAGCAATCTAT
This sequence comes from Candidatus Limnocylindrus sp., assembly GCA_046081085.1. Classification (GTDB taxonomy): domain Bacteria; phylum Chloroflexota; class Limnocylindria; order Limnocylindrales; family Limnocylindraceae; genus Limnocylindrus. The sequence goes on along the minus strand of JBJTVF010000053.1, from coordinate 21,275 downwards.
CTGGAGGAGTACGCAGGGCGGGGACGCATCGCCCGCCTGTTGAAGATCAACATCTCGAACTTGGCAGGCGTCCCTTCAATTGTGTACGGAATCTTCGGTCTCGCGATCTTTGTTCGCGGCCTCGATCTTGGTCGGACTGTGCTCGCTGCATCTTTGACGCTTAGCCTCCTGATCTTGCCTGTCGTGATCATCTCAAGCGCAGAAGCCCTAAAGGCAGTCCCGCCGAGCCAGCGGGAGGCGGCATACGCTCTTGGTGCAACGCGCTGGCAGGTGATTCGCCGCGCGCTTCTGCCAGCTGCAGCGCCAGGCATCTTGACCGGGATAGTTCTCGCAGTCGCGCGAGCCGTCGGCGAGACAGCACCACTCATCTTGATTGGCGCGGTGACGTTCGTCACATTTGTTCCGACGAATCCATTCGAAGACAAGTACACGGTCCTTCCAATCCAAATCTTCAACTGGGCGAACCGACCCCAGGAAGCCTTCTTGGAAATTTCTGCCGCGGCGATCTTAGTGCTCATTGCGCTGATGCTCCTCTTGAACGGGGCAGCCATCTACATGCGGGCGCGCCTCTCCCGCGGCCTGCAGTGGTGAGGTACGCTTCGTGTCGATGAGCAAGGCGAAACCTACCGTTCGTGCGACCACACAGGAGGGGGCGCGTGTGACAGCTGAACAAGTCAACGCCAGCGCGGCGCGTCAGGAGTCTGCATTGCGCTTTGATCACGTCTCTTGCTCATACGGCAAGAACTTGGTGGTCAGAGATGTCGCCCTTGAGGTTCCACGCAATCAAGTGACAGCGCTGATTGGTCCCTCCGGATGCGGAAAGAGCACGCTCTTGCGCTCAATCAACCGCATGAACGATCTGGTTCCCAGTTTCCGAATGGATGGTTTTATCTACTTTGATGGAGAAGAAATTTCTGCTCAAGGTGCAGATGTAATTGAGATTCGCCGCCGTGTGGGCATGGTCTTCCAGAAACCGAACCCCTTCCCAAAGTCGATCTTTGAAAACGTTGCGTTCGGTCCTCGGCTGCTCGGGCAGAGCACCGGGCTCGACGACCTCGTTGAAGAGAGCCTGCGCCGCGCGGCGCTTTGGGACGAAGTGAAAGACAAGCTCAGCGAGCCCGGACTCTCACTCTCAGGCGGTCAGCAGCAGCGTCTCTGCATTGCGCGAGCAATTGCCGTACGTCCAGAGGTCATCCTCATGGATGAGCCGTGTTCCGCCCTTGACCCTCGCTCCACATTGCAGATTGAGGAGCTGATGCGAGTCCTCGCGAAGGACTACACGATCGTCATCGTCACGCACAACATGCAGCAGGCGGCGCGAGCTTCGGACCAGACGATCTTCATGACCATGGGTGACGATCGAGCCGGATACGTCGTTGAGTACGCTCCAACCTCGAAGGTCTTCACTGCGCCTGAACATCAGCTCACCGCTGACTACGTGTCGGGCCGATTCGGCTGATCTTTCTCTCAGGCCGCTAGCAACGGCAGAGGCCTGCGGGTCCTCTGCTACCTACGGAAGGACCACGTGGCAGGCGCGACATCGCGCCTCGTAGGTGTCATCGCCGCCCATCCCACCGATGACGATCAGCTCGTCGCTCACGCTCGCCGGCTGCCCGTTGCGCATGCGCTGGGTTCGCGTCGCCTCTCCACCGCACTTCACGCAGATTGCGGTGAGCTTTGTCACCTCGTCAGCGCGCGCGAGCAGCTCCGGGATCGTGGCGAACGGTCGACCGGCGAAGTCCTGATCGAGCCCACTGACGATCACGGTACGAGGGCCCGCAACGATCTCCTCGATGATGGCGGGGAGATCTGATCCGAAGAACTGCGCCTCTTCAACGGCCACCGCGTCTGGGTCTCGCGCGAGCACCTCGTCACGAAGTGATGCGGCGTCCTTGGCAACAACACTCGGGAAACGCGTCCCCGTCCGACTCACGACCTCTCCGGGCGCTACACGGGTGTCGCGGGCTGGCGTGATCAACAGGACGCTCTGGCCGGCGATCTCACGGCGGCTCAGGAGGCGCACGACCTCCGCCGTCTTGCCGCTGCTCATGCAGCCAGCGATCACATGGAGCCAAGGAGTACGTGTTGCGGCCATCGGCCAGAGTCTAGCGGAGCCCGTCCGACGCGGCTTGATCCACTAGCCAGGTGGATGTGTCGGTCAGCGCAGCCTTGGAAGGAAACTCGGTGATCGTGGAGCTAGCCTCCATGATTGACTTCAGCGCGTTAACTTTTCCTGAACCAACGACACTCACGCAAACTGAGCGCGCGCTTGCAAGAATTCCAATAGAGAACGTTAATCGCGATACATGGGGCGCAATGTGAGTTGGCGCTTCCACCGGAGATGCAACTGGCGCACCCACTCGGGATAGGAAAGAGCCCGGGAACACACTCAAGCAGTGTCCATCTGATCCGACTCCAACCATCACGATGTCAAAGATTGGGAACCTCTCGGCGTTCAGAGGTACCTGGAACTTATCTAGCTCATGGAGGTATGAAGTCACTGCGGCTGGTCCTGGCAGTTGGGTCGGCCAAGCATGGACTTGTACTCCGAGGCTATCTGTGGAGGTCTTCGAAGCCGTGGACAGAAGCAGTAATTCATCCACAAGGGATGCATTTGAAAGCGGGTCAGCGCGATCAACATGTCGCTCGTCACCAAACCAAATGTGTGTCTTACTCCAAGGCATTTGGGACGATAGCCTTGTATCTCGCATTGCAGCGTAGAGCGCCGCAGGAGTGCTGCCGCCAGTCGCGCACCAGTGAAAAACGCCGCGAGCCGCAACGGATTGCGTAGCAGCTGCTATCACGAGGTCGGCCGCCGCTAGGGCGACCGCCTTGGCGTCTTCTACAACGATGATGTGCGGACCGCTCATCCGACGAGTTGCGCAAACGCGCGCAGTATAGACGGGGAGAGCGGATCAACCTCTCCAAGTTCAAGTGCCTGACTGAGCAGTTCGGCGTCAGTGGCGCGCTTTGCTCGCAGCGTGCGCTCATGTACTGGTGTGCCGTTGATGGATGCGCGGGCATGGGTGCTCTCGCCATCTGCGCGCACGCTGAGCTCCAACACGCCTCCGCGGCGCTCTGCGGTGATGTGAAGGGCGAGCGTGGTTCCTGATCGGCCAGCATCCACCACCGGCTCGAGCGTGAGTGCAATGCGTCGTCCCTCCTCGTCAATGGCTCCGCTCCATGTACCAGCGTGGTTCTCAAGTGGTGCGGTGACGCGTGCGTTCAGGCGTGAGGCGAGCCAGGCAAGGTGGTAGGTCGGCTTCACGACGTTGGCTGGGGCGGTGATACTGCTCCCCGCAGAATACGTAGCACGGATCTTCGTGATCGCATGTAGATACGGAGCGACCTCTGGTTCGTCAAACGCGGAAGCGACCGCATCGCGCCAGCGTGCTTGTCGGATCAGTGAGAAGTCACTGAGCGCCGTGCCAGAGGCACTAGAAAGGGTGATCAGATCGCGCACAACCTCAATCCCGACGCCTCGCTGCTCCGCTCCGCTAAAGAGAATCCGATCAGCGCCTCGCAGCAACTCCTTCAAGTCACGACTGGTTGGATCGACGGTGTGATCCCACCAGAGGAGTGTGGGGAGGTCATGCAGTGACAGTTGTGGAACCATGCTGGAGAGGTGGCGCCCCGCCTCACCGCTCGCATCAATCCAGAGAAGCTCCGTGCATGCGGAGGTGCCGTCGCCGCGCGGGGTGACCGCGCAGAAGATCTCGAGTCGCGCCTGAAAGGTGGGTGGTCCCTCTGGATCGCGCGGCACAATGAAGAGGGTGCGCGAAGGATTTCTTGGGAGGCTTGTAAGGGAACTCGCCGCGCCAACCGCGCGCTCTTCACCTGGCGCCACCACCACAAGGTTCATCACGCCGGTTCGTACTGCGAGTGGAGTCGCGCCATTTCCATCTGGCAGCGTGTTGGCGCTGATCTGCTGACGCGACTCGGTGCTACCCCAGAGGCGCGCGAGGAGCGCGTCCGCCTCCGCAACTGAGTGTGCGGTGGACTTCCAGCGGAGGGTGGAGAGCTCTGCGGCGCTGAGGTTCATCGGGGGCTACAGCCTGCGCCAGCGACGCCCCTCGCGGGTGAGGAGTGCATCGGCGGCATCTGGCCCCCACGTCCCGGCCGCATAGTTGGGGAGTGCTGGCTCAGCGCCGGCGAGCCAGGCCTCCATGATCGGATCGACGATCCGCCAGGCGGCCTCCACTTCGTCGGCGCGCGTAAAGAGCGACGCGTCCCCGAGGAGTGCGTCCAGCATGAGCGTCTCATAGGCGTCTGGGCTCTCGACCGAGAAGGCGGATCCGTAGGCGAAGTCCATGTTGACCGGTCGCACATCAGTCCCGAGACCTGGCACCTTGGCGGCAAATCGAAGCAGGATCCCCTCATCCGGTTGGATGCGAATCACGAGCATGTTCGGCTCTGGTGCATCGCCGGTCGGCGAGAAGAGTCGCTGCGGAACATCTTTGAACTGGATGGCAATCTCCGTTGCGCGCTTTGGGAGGCGCTTCCCTGCTCGCAGATAGAATGGCACGCCTGCCCAGCGCCAGTCGTCGATCTCAAAGCGAGCGGCGACGAATGTCTCTGTCTCCGACGCGACCTCTACCTCAGGTTCATTGCGGTATCCGGCCACCTCGGTCGCGCCGATCCAGCCGGGCCCGTATTGGCCGCGCACAACGTGCTGATCGACCGCATCGGTGCTCAGGAGGCGGACGGCACGGAGCACCTTGACCTTCTCGTCGCGGAGGGCCTCTGCTTCAAGGGTGGCGGGCGGCTCCATTGCAACGAGCGTGAGGAGCTGGAGGAGGTGGTTTTGCAAGATGTCACGGAGCGCCCCAGTCTCTTCGTAGAATGCCCCGCGTCCCTCCACGCCAATCGTTTCCGCCACCGTGATTTGGATGTGGTCGATGTAACGACGATGCCAGATCGGCTCGAAGATGAGATTGCCGAATCGGAAGATCAAGATGTTGCGAACGGTCTCCTTTCCCAGATAGTGGTCAATTCGGTAGACCTGGCTCTCGCGGAATACTTTGCCGACTTCACGATTGAGCTTGACGGCAGAATCAAGATCGCGACCGAAGGGCTTCTCGATCACGACGCGTCGCCAGCCACCCTCACTCGTTTCGTGATCGAGCCCTGCAGCGCCGAGGCCGCGGACGATCTCCGGGAATGATGAGGCTGGGGTCGCGAGATAGAAGAGGCGGTTCCCTCTGGTTCCAACGCTCGCGTCGATTGCGTCAAGGTGCCGACTTAGACTCGCGAAAGATTCGGGATCATCAAACGCCCCCTTGAGGTAGCTGATGCGCTCAGCAAACTCACTCCAGCGCGCTTCATCGACTGGTTTGACGCGAGCGTGCTTCTCCAGGGAGGCACGCAGGTCGGCGCGCATCGATGCATCGGAGGCGTCACGACGACCGAAGCAGACGAGCGCGAACTTCTCGGGGAGGAGGTCGCCGGCCCAGAGGTGATAGAGGGCGGGGACAACCTTGCGATGTGCGAGGTCGCCAGTTGCCCCAAAGAGCACCACGATGTTTGGGTCAGGTACGCGCTCAATGCGCAAACCTGAACGAAGCGGATTCGCCTTGCTTCGCTTCGGCGTTGTCTTCTTTCCCGCTCGCGCAATGCGGAGGTTGCGGATTGATCCGCCGCCTTCGCCCGCCTTTCCGCTCTTCACTCCGGCTTCACCGCATGTCCGCCGAACTGATTGCGCAACGCAGCGAGCACCTTGGCGCTGTATGAGTCCTCTTGACGTGATCGGAACCTCGTCAGGAGCGAGAGGGTGATCAGCGGTGCTGGGACATCAAGGTCGATCGCCTCTTGAACCGTCCAGCGTCCCTCTCCCGAATCTGCAACCCAGCCCTTGATGGACTTCAGTTCGTTCCCCTCGGCGCGGAAGGCACGCCCAGCGAGTTCAAGGAGCCAACTGCGCACGACGGAGCCTTGCATCCAGAGGTCGGAGACCTTTGCGAGGTCCACCTTGTAGCGAGATTTCGCAAGGATCTCAAATCCTTCGGCATACGCCTGCATCAGGCCGTATTCAATCCCGTTGTGCACCATTTTGACGTAGTGACCAGCGCCGGTCGCGCCGCAGTGCATGTAGCCGTCCTTCGGTGCGAGCGTGAGGAAGATCGGCTCCATCTCCTTCACCGGAGCGGCATCGCCGCCCACCATCATGCAATAGCCATTCTCAAGGCCCCAGACACCGCCTGAGGTTCCAGCATCAATGAAATGGATGCCGTGCCCCGCAAGCTTCTGGTGTCGGCGGATCGTGTCATGGAAGTTCGAGTTGCCACCGTCAATCACCGTGTCACCCTTCCCGAGGAGTGGGATCAGTTCGTCGATCATGGCCTCGGTGGCATCTCCGCTCGGTACCATCACCCAGACCTTTCGCGGAGATGGGAGCGCGGCAACGAGATCCTTCACGCTGTAGGTGGGGGTTGCGCCATCTTTTGCGATCTCGTCGGTCTTCTCGCGCGAGCGGTTCCAGATCGCTACCTCATGTCCGCCTCGAAGGAGGCGCTTGACCATGTTGCCGCCCATCTTGCCAAGGCCAATGAATCCGATCTTCACAGGAGCCTCCTCACTTGTGGCCACACTCGGCCCGTCACAGAGATGCTAGCGCGTGCGTGCGACCCGATGTGAGTCAGGCACTAAGCGCGCGGCGGAAGAGCGACTCCACCGCGGCGAGCCCGGCGTCTGGGTTGTCGCCGAGATGGATGCGCAGGATCGGCAGTCCGTGAGCCACCAGCGAACGTGCGTCACCGAGTGCCTGCGCGTCGACGAGCTGACCGAAGGTAAAGCTGCTCCCTGGGATCTCAAGGTCGTGCGGCCGTCCTGCAACGAGTTGGACAAACCAGCCGATCGGCGCGCCACCTTTGTGCAACTGCCCCGTTGAGTGGAGGAAGCGGGGACCGTAGCCAACGGTGGTTGCGCAGCGTGTCCCATCGCGCATCAGGAGTCGAATTGCGGTGAGCGCCGCCGTCCGTTCGGGCGTGGTGGCGACATACGCATGGATGCCAATGTAGCCGCGCTGCGTGAGTCGCTGCAGCTGACCGGCAACCATTTTCACCGCGTCATCCGCGAATGCAGCAGGGAGTGCATCGTCGACCCAGAGCGCGAGTGGTCCGTCCGTACACTTCGGAGTCAGTTCTGGGAGTGCACCAGTTGCGGACAGTTCACCGAGCACTGCGGTGGTGTTCTGCTTGGACTCGGTCACATTCGGTTCATCAAATGGGTTGATGCCCAGAGCGACACCTGCGACCGCTGTTGCCGCCTCCCAGTGGAAAAATTCGCCACCAAGGTCAATCACATCGCTCAGCGTGTAGCTGATGACGGGGTGCCCAGCGGCCGCTAGCTCGTTGAGTCGAGTCTCAGCGGATGTCCCGTCCGCAGCGCGCGGTGCACGGCCGCCACTCAGTGCGATGCGCACGAAGAGACGATCGTCCTGGTAGCTCTCAAGTGCACCGAGCGGTTCGAGGTCAACGGGGATCACTCCGACACCCTGCTTCCCCGTGCTCTCTGCCACGAGTTGCTCAGCCCATGCGCCGAAGCCGTGGATCGGCTCGTCAACGAGAAGGGTCAACTTATCTCGCCCCTCACGCGCAAGTGCGCCGATGATCACGCCGAGCGCAACTGCACGGTTGGCGGTTGGCTCTGGCTCGCGAAGCTGGGCGGCAGCGACGGCGCCAGCAGCGAGCAGTGAATCCAGGTCAATGCCGAGAAGGCTCGCGGGCACGAGCCCAACAAAGCTGAGTGCGGAGTAGCGTCCGCCAATGTCAGCGGGGTTCAGGAAGCGTTCGAGCATCCGTTCGTTCCCCAGAATCCCATCGATACTTGGCGACGGGTCGCTGATCGCGATCATTGATGCGAACGGGTCTTCCCCTGCACCGAGCGCGCTCGAGATCCATCCCGCCGCATAGGCGGCGAACGAGAGCGTCTCCGTTGTGGTGCCAGACTTGCTCGCAACGATCACGAGTGTCTTGGCCGGGTTGAGCCCTGCGAGTGCCACCGCAACGGCCTCTGGGTCGGTGGAGTCGCAGACGCGAATCTTCAGCCACTCACTGATTGAAGCGAACGCGGTGGCGAGCACTTCAGGAGCGAGGGAGGATCCTCCCATCCCCGCCACGATTGCCGTGGTGAATCCTGCGTCGCGCACTTTCTCGCCGAACGCTTCAAGTGCTGGGACCTGTTCGGTGAAGTGCGCTGGCGCGTCGAGCCAGCCGAGCCGATTCGCGATCTTCGCCTGCACTTCAGCGTTACGGCTCCAGAGCGTGACGTCCTTATCGGCAAGTCGCGTCGCCCACTCTTCGTTGCGCGCGCGCTCGAACATTGTGCTGATCGCGGCGAGATCTTCGGTGCGACCAACGCGCACGGAGAAGGGGAGTTGCAGTTCGCCGCTCACCCCTGTTCCTTTTCAATCTCCTGCACCTTGTTGGTGCGGCGGACGAATCGTTCTGCATCGCTCGGTGTTGCGGCGAGGAATGCGGAGAGCACCGTTGCTGCGGTTGCGGGGTTGATCACCTTTGCACCAAGCGAGAGTACGTTCATGGCGTCATGGACCACACCCTGCTCCGCTGATGCGGGATCATGTGCGATCGAGGCTCGAATGCCCTTGAACTTGTTTGCCGCGATCGTGACGCCGATCCCCGATCCGCAGATCACGAGGCCGCGCTCGGCTCCGCCGCGCTGCATCAACTCGGCAACCGCACGCGAAGCGTCTGGGTAATCGTCTGTGAGATCGCTCCCGTCGCCGCCAAGGTCGATCCCCTCCCAGTCAGGCGCGATCGCGTGAAGTTCTTTGAGCAGTGCCGCCTTGAGCGCAGCACCTGCGTGATCTGCGGCAATCGCGAGCTTGCGTGTAGGCACTTCAGCTGACCCGATGGCCGTCGTGAAGGTGCGGCGTTGGGATCACGCCACGATGCGATCCGGCGATCACGCCGCGCGCAACCTCTGCAATGCGCTCTGGGGTGAAGCCGAACTCCGCGAAGAGTTTCGGTGCTGGTGCAGACGCGCCAAAGCGGTCCATCGCGATGATTGCGCCGTCGCTTCCTGTCCAGCGATCCCATCCGAGGCTGACACCGGCTTCGATGCCGACGCGCGCGCGAATTCCGGCTGGAAGGACTGATTCGCGGTACGCAGCATCTTGATCGCCAAAGAGTTCTAGGCACGGAGCCGAGACGACGCGCGTCGGCGTGCCAGATGCCTCGAGAAGTTCTGCTGCGGCAGTGGCGAGATGCACCTCCGAGCCTGTGGCAATGAGGATTACCGCTGCCTGTGCACTCGCCTCGCGAATCACATATGCCCCGCGCTTCACGCCATCTGCTGCTCCAGTGATGCTGCCAGGGAGCACGGGCAGCTTCTGTCGCGTGAAGGCGAGCACCGTCGGTGCACTGCGTCGTTCGATCGCAGCGCCCCATGCATGTGCGGCCTCATTCGGGTCACCTGGCCGGAAGAAGCGCAGGTTCGGAATGGCGCGTAGTGCGGCGTAGTGCTCAACTGGCTGATGAGTTGGGCCATCTTCACCAAGGCCGATGGAGTCGTGCGTGAAGACGAAGATGCTGCCGAGCCCGGCGAGTGCCGCCAGTCGCAGTGAACCGCGCATGTAGTCGCTGAAGGTGAGGAATGTGGCGTTGAACGGGATGAGTCCGCCGTGGTACGAGATTCCATTGGTGATTGCCGCCATGGCGTGTTCACGCACGCCGAAGCTGATGTTGCGACCCGACTCTGTTGCGGTGAAGCGACCCCCTTCGTGAATGTCGGTGAGGTTCGACTCAGAGAGGTCGGCGCTCCCACCGATCAACTCTGGCAGCACCGCGGCGAGCGCCTTGATGCTCGACTGGCTGACGTTTCGCGTTGGCGAATCAGCGCCAAACTCGTATGCGGGCAGCGCGCGCTCCCAGCCAATAGACAGCCCGCCCGCCATGCGGCGCTGGAGTTCCGCCGCCTCTGCGGGGAAGGCGGTTGCGTATGCGAGGAGTCGCTTGGTGTGCGCTGCAACGAGCGCTTCGCCACTGGTGATCGCGCCGCGGTAGAACTCGGCAACATCGGCGGGAACGTCGAAGGTTGCATCGGGATTCGCGCCGTATGCCGCCTTCGTGAGCTTCACCTCGTCTGGGCCGAGTGGTGCGCCGTGTGACTTCTGGCTCCCTGCCTTGTTCGGCGAACCGAAGCCGATCACGGTGCGCACGGCGATGAGGCTCGGGCGATCATCCTTGATTGCCGCGCTGATCGCCGCATCAATGGAGGCAACATCGTTGCCGTCAGCAACGCTGCTGGTGTGCCAGCCGTACGCATCGAATCGCTTGCGCACGTCTTCCGACCAGGCCGTTGATGTTGGTCCGTCAAGCTGGATGAGGTTGTCATCCCAGAGGTAGATCAACTTGCCGAGCTTCAGGTGCCCCGCGAGCGATGCGGCTTCGGATGCGATCCCTTCTTGGAGGTCACCGTCTGAGACGATCGCGAAGACGCGGTGATCGATCACGGTGTGTCCTGGTCGATTGAACTCTGCGGCGAGGCGCCGCTCGGCGATCGCCATACCGACTCCGTTCGCGAATCCCTGACCGAGTGGACCCGTTGTGGCTTCGACGCCCGCCGTCAGTCCGCACTCCGGATGTCCCGGCGTCAGTGAACCCCACTGTCGGAATGACTTCAGGTCATCAATCGTGAGCCCGTATCCGGTGAGATGAAGCAGTGAATAGAGGAGCGCGCTGGCGTGGCCGTTGGAGAGGACGAAGCGGTCGCGGTCGAACCAGCCAGGGGTTCGAGGCGCATGGCGGAGGTGGCGTGTCCAGATCGTGTGAGCCATCGGTGCGCAACCCATGGGGGCGCCAGGGTGGCCAGAGTTTGCCACCTGGACGGTGTCGATCGCGAGGGTGCGGATCGCGGTGATTGCTGACTGCTCAAGTCGTGGATCCATTAGTGCCCCCCTGCGTGGTTGTTGGTGTCCGTTGATTGTAGACTCCATCGGAGTCAGTAGTACTGGAGGCGCAATGCCCCGAAGAAGCCTCATGAGCCGTCGTCCAACGAGCGTGCGCGCGGTCGCCGAAGTTGGTGTGCTGGTCGCCATGTTGATCTGGGCGGCGAACTTCACGGTGGTAAAGGCGGCGGTTACCGCGTGGCCAGTCCTCCCGTTCTCTGCGATCCGCATCACTGCCGCTGGGATCATCGTGCTCCTCTGGACGCAGCTCCGCGGTGGCAGCGTCCGCATGTCTCCCCGAGATCTAGCGGTCACGGGACTCTTTGGCGTGATCGGCCAAGGGATCTATCAGCTCCTCTGGGCTGGGTCGCTTGGAACGATCAATGCGGGAACAAGTGCGCTACTCATTGCAGTCACTCCATTCCTTACCGCAATCTTTGCGGCGCTTCTTCGCATTGATCCGCTGCGACCCGCAACGATTGCTGGTGGATTGATCGCATTTGCGGGTGTCGCTGCAGTGGCCCTCGGTGAAGGGGCGGGTGCATTCGGTGGGACGACCGCTGGAGTCACCGCCACGCTCCTCGCCGCCGCCTGTTGGGCTTCGTACCTTCTCGCCGGCGCACGGGTGATCCCGCGTACTGGCGCGCTCGCGTTCACTGGATGGAGCATGGTGATCGGTGGTGCTGTCTTGATCCCGTTCGGCGCGAGCCAATGGGCAGAGCTCGGTTCACCAGCAATCCCCGTCGTCGCACTCTTCGGCATCCTCTATGCCACGTTCGGCTCGAGCAGCCTTGCGAACGTTCTCTACTTCACCGCCGTGCCAGTCGTAGGGCCAGCGCGCGTCGCGAGTTTCCAACTCCTTGTCCCATTCCTCGCCGTGGTGATCTCCGCACTTGTCCTTGGCGAGGCGTTGGAGCCCGTCCAGGCGCTCGGCGGCGCGCTCATCTTGCTCGGGATCTGGGCCGGTCGCCAAACAGAGTTCCCGTTCCGTCGCCGACTGCGATAGACTCCGTCAGGCTCGCTCGGCAATCACTGAGCGCCCCGCCGAATTTGAGGAGGCAGAGGGGACGAGATGGCGACGAAGTTTGTGTTCGTCACCGGTGGCGTCACCTCCTCCCTCGGCAAGGGGATCACCGCCGCATCAGTTGGCCTTCTGCTGAAGGCCCGCGGACTCAGAATCTCCGTCATCAAGCTTGATCCCTACCTCAACGTCGATCCGGGCACCATGTCCCCGTACCAACACGGCGAGGTGTATATCACCGATGACGGCGCAGAAACGGATCTCGACCTTGGTCACTACGAACGATTCATCGACGTCAACCTCTCCCAAGCGTCCAACGTCACCACCGGACGCATCTACTCCACCGTGATCGCTCGCGAGCGTCGCGGCGATTATCTTGGTGGCACCGTCCAAGTGATCCCGCACATCACCAACGAGATCAAGGAGCGCGTCCTTCGACTCGGCGGCGATGATGTTGATGTTGTCATTGTTGAAGTTGGTGGAACGGTGGGCGACATTGAGTCCCTTCCGTTCATTGAGGCGATTCGTCAACTAAAGAAGGATGTTGGTCGTGGCAACTCGCTCTATATCCATGTGACACTTCTGCCAGAGCTCGCCGCCACCGGGGAGTTGAAGACAAAGCCGACGCAGCACTCGGTGAAAGAGCTGCGTGGTAGCGGAATCCAGCCTGACGTGATCATCTTGCGCGCGGATCACCCGGTACCAGACGATGTGCGCGAGAAGATCGCACTCTTCACTGACGTTGCGGTTGAGGCGGTTGTCCCCGCCACTACGGCGCGCACGATCTACGAAGTGCCGCTGCAGTTCGAGAGGTTCGGACTTGGGGACCTGCTTACCCGTGAACTCGGAATCAGCGCCGCCGTCCCCGATCTGACCAGGTGGGAGCAACTTGTTGCGCAGATCGTTGCCGAAAAGCCAGCCGTTGAGATTGCGATCGTCGGCAAGTACACCGAACTCCCTGACGCGTATCTTTCCGTGACTGAGGCGCTCAGGCATGCAGGTTGGGCCCACGGCGTGGACGTGCGTGTGCGCTGGGTGAATGCGGAGCAGCTCGATGACGCAGATGATGCACACGTGTCCGCCCAGTTGGCTGGTGCCCACGGCGTGCTGGTTCCGGGTGGCTATGGATATCGAGGGATAGAGGGGAAGATCCGCGCAGCACACTCGGCGCGCACCGAGCGCATTCCTTACCTTGGACTCTGCCTTGGGTTGCAGATTGCGGTGATTGAGTTCGCGCGCGAAACCCTGGGCTCAGCAGATGCGAACTCAACTGAGTTCGACATGTTCACGAAATATCCGGTGATTGACTTCACGCCAGACCAGCGCGGCGTGGAAGAGAAGGGTGGCACCCAACGGCTCGGCCTCTACCCAGCAAAGCTCTCCCCAGGGTCACGCGCCGCAACCGTCTATGGCTCTGAGATCGCCTACGAGCGGCACCGCCATCGCTTTGAGGTCGCGAATCGCTTCAAGCCACAACTAGAGGCGGCTGGGATGAGGTTCTCTGGCGTCTCACCCGATGGACGCCTTGTGGAGATCATCGAGCTCGCCGATCATCCATGGTTTGTCGCGAGTCAATTCCATCCTGAGTTCACCAGCCGTCCGCTTCGGCCGAACCCGCTCTTTGACGGGTTCATTGGCGCTGCACTCGCGCTCAAGGAGGGGCGTCTCGCCGCGTACACTCCGCGAATGGTCGGAGTGCGCGATGATGAGGCGGTACAGGAGGCGCGCCGTAAGGCAATCGAGGCGGCCGCGCACAAGGCCGCTACCCGCAGCAATGGAACAGGAGCAGCATCTTGAAGTTCTTCCTCGATACCGCGGACATCAGCGAGATCAAGACCGGCATCAGCTGGGGGATCGTCGACGGTGTCACGACGAACCCATCGCTGTACGCGAAGGTCGGCGGCTCCTATGAAGAACTCCTCAAGGAGATCTGCGGGCTGACCAAGGGTCCTGTCTCCGCCGAGGTGATCAGCGACGACGCCGACGGTATGGTGAAAGAGGGGCTAGCCTTCGCAAAGATCGCCGCCAACATCGTGGTCAAGGTGCCCATGACCACGGAGGGCCTCGCAGCAATCAGTCGCCTCAAGAGCGAGGGGATCAAGACCAACTGCACCCTAATCTTCACGGCAAACCAAGGCCTCCTTGCCGCGAAGGCTGGCGCTTCGTTGATCAGCCCATTTGTCGGCCGGCTCGATGACATCAGTGAAGATGGGATGGCGGTGATCCGCGAACTTGCGGAGATCTTCTCTCACTACGAAGAGCTTGATCACTGCGAGATTCTTGCCGCCTCGATCCGTCACCCACGCCACGTGACCGAAGCTGCACTAGTGGGCGCGCACGTTGCGACCATGCCGCTGAAGGTTCTGGAGCAGATGGCGAAGCACCCCCTTACCGACAAGGGAATCGCCGTCTTCAAGTCGGATTGGGCGAAGGCAAAGGGCGGAAAGTAAAGACAGCAGCGCCCCCCGTTGACGGGGTGGCGCATATCTCGTAAAGTCTTCGTATCCCCCCACTCCTCCTGCGCAGAGGCGTTGGACGTTTCGTGCGGGGATCCATGGAATCACCCGAGACGAGGAAGGTACCCAACCCCATGTCAATGAACGACCCACGCAACCGCGGACCTCGACGAGGACCACGCCGCGGCCCCGGCATGAACGGCGGTCAAGGCGGCATGCGCATGCCGCACGGTTCACTTCCGCAAGACGTCGAGGTGCTTTCGGAGGCCGATCTCGCCGCTGAGGGACTCCTCACGTTTGCAGCGCTCGCCAACATGACGGCGAGTGAACTGATGGCGGCGGCGAAGAAGTTCAACATCACCGCCTCCCAGCAGGAAGATCTCCCCCGCGTGATCCAAAAGATCCTTACCGCACAGGCGGAAGAGCAGGGTCAGGTGTGGGCGGAGGGCATCCTCGAGATCGTCGACGAAGGGTACGGCTTTGTTCGACGCAACGGACTTCTTCCGAGCGCGAACGATGTCTATGTGCCGTCGCCGATGTTGCGCCGCATTGGACTTCGACAAGGCGACACCATCGGTGGCGTCATTCGCGCACCGCGTGAAGGTGAAAAGTTTTGGGGAATGCTTCGCGTCGAGATCATCTCTGGAACAGATCCTGAATCGGCGCGCCGCAGGCCGCACTTCGGCGACCTAACGCCAATCCATCCGATTGAGCTGATCAATCTGGAGACCGATCCATCAAACCTGTCGCAGCGACTCATCAACCTGGTCAACCCGCTCGGGAAGGGTCAGCGCGCGCTGATCGTCTCACCGCCGAAGGCTGGCAAGACGAGCCTCCTTAAGCAGATCGCACAGGGTGTGACCGCGAACTATCCGGAGATCTCGCTCATGGTCTGTCTCATTGGCGAGCGGCCTGAAGAGGTGACCGACATGCGCCGCTCCGTCAAGGGCGAAGTGATCTCGTCAACCTTTGACGAGCCGACAGAGAATCACACGCACGTCGCTGAGATGGCACTGGAGATTGCGAAGCGACGAACCGAGGCGGGAGCCGACGTGGTAGTGCTGCTCGACTCCATCACGCGACTCGCACGCGCGTATAACCTGGCACTCCCGCCCTCCGGACGAACTCTCTCAGGCGGTATCGATCCGATCGCGCTCTACCCGCCGAAGCGCTTCTTCGGAGCCGCACGGAAGCTCGAAGAGGGTGGCTCTTTGACGATCATCGGCACCTGTCTGGTGGACACCGGCTCCAAG
The DNA here is from genome assembly GCA_046081085.1 of Candidatus Limnocylindrus sp. Taxonomy (GTDB): domain Bacteria; phylum Chloroflexota; class Limnocylindria; order Limnocylindrales; family Limnocylindraceae; genus Limnocylindrus. Next base: position 5,639 of record JBJTVF010000053.1, on the reverse strand, counting down.
ATGGACGACGTCATCTACGAGGAGTTCAAGGGGACTGGTAACTCCGAACTCGTCCTTGATCGCAAGCTTGCGGAGAAGCGGATCTTCCCTGCGATTGATGTGCAGCGTTCTGGCACGCGTCGCGAGGAGCTGCTGCTCGATGAAGCGACCCTCAAGATGGTCTGGACGATGCGACGCATGCTCTCGGCCGTTGGGGCGAATGAAGGGATCGAGCTGCTTCTGAATCGCATCGCGAAGACCGAGTCGAACGCACAGTTCCTCGCCTCCCTCACCAAGGGGGCAGAAGGGTCAAACCCGGCCTAGAGCGCACCCTCCACGCCACTCCTGAGCACGGAGTTGGGGCGGCTAGAATGGGGGTTGAGATCGGAGGCAACGATGACGAGAACTGGTCGCCACCGCGATGAGCGTTCAACGAAGGGGCAGCTCAGCGGCGCCCGTCCCGGCTCACTCAGGTTCCAACTCTTCGCGGCCATCCGTCGTCAAGCGATCGCGATGCTTCGCACCCTTGAACGTGCTGGTGATCGTGCGCTCAGCCTGAGCCTCTTCCGCGCGGGTGAGTTCCTCAGACACCCCCTCCCGCGCCGCGTTCGAATCCATCCGAAGCTGCGAGAACGCACCAGCGGGCTTGCAGCGGCTGCAATCCTTCACCGCCTCACCCCGCGGCTGGAAGAATGGGGAGTGATCCGCTTCCTCGCACGTCGGCGAACGGCACTCACCAAGCGGTTCGCGGGACTTCAACGCGCTCCCGAGCAGGCGGCTCCGGTTGGAATCGCGCTCCTCCTCGGGATCGCGATTGTTGCGAGCATTCTTCCAGGCCCCGCGGTTGATCAGAGGGCGCTCGCGCTAGACGACGGTGCATTTACCGGAGCGCCTGAGGTCCTTGAGCCGATCACCCCGGCGCTATGGGGGAGCGCAGTTGATCCAGACCGCAATGCTCAAATCGGCGAGTCCGAACTTCTCTCCCTAGCTTCTCCAAACGGCGCAGATCCACTTGCGCCAGGCGCGCTTGGATGGCGTCCGATCGAGGCGGCTCGTGACGCATCAGCTGTGGTCAACGCGAACGCCGATACAGGGTTGCTCGACGGACCACGCATTCTTGACGACGGCACCATGACTCTCCCTGCCGCAGTTGACCTCAACATCGTGGATGGTCGATCTCATGTGCAGATTCATGTGGTCCAGAAGGGACAGACGCTCGCGCAGGTCGCAAAGCTTTACAGCATTGGCCTGATGGATGTGGTCTGGTCAAACCGCCTACCATCCACAAGCAATCCGTCCGCCGGTAAACGTTTGAAGATCCCAGATACGAAGGGCTACGTCCACGTTGTCGCCGAGCATGAGACGTTGAAGTCAATCGCGAGGGCGTCCAACGTCTCTCAGCAGAAGATCATGTCTTACAACGGACTTCGCTCTGCTGATGTGGTGCTGGGCATGGTTCTGGTCCTCCCCGGTGGTCGAGGGCCAGCGCTTCCGACGTATCAAGCATCGGGTCAGTCATACGCATACAACGGACCGCTGCCGAAGATCTACAGTGGAATGACCTTCCGCTATCCAGTTCCTGGTGGTCGATTCGTGCGTGGGTTCTTCCGCGGTCACGACGGGATGGACATCGCACAGGCGACTGGAGCACCGATCCTTGCGGCAGCCGCCGGCGTGGTGGTGCGCACTGGATGGGTCAACAACTGTGGCGGAAATCAGGTCGTTATCGCGGTGGGCTCCAATCTCTATACGGGCTACTACCACCTCTCAAGGATCCTGGTCTCGCCCGGACAGAAGATCGCGCGAGGGCAGCAGATTGGAAAGATTGGAGAGACTGGCTGCACCACTGGTCCGCATTTGCACTTCTCCGTCTCACGCGGCTATCCGCTAGCCAGTGGCTCAACCTTCTATAACCCCGCGCGTTTCCTCCCATAGCGGTGTTCCTCGACGTCGTTGACCTTCATCTCTCCGCTGGTCGAGGAGGCGACGGCGCTTCAACCATGCGCCGAGAGTCGCATGTGCCGCGCGGTGGGCCAGATGGAGGTGACGGAGGTCGCGGTGGCAGCATCTACGTATCCGTTGATCCTGGCCAGACCACGCTGCGCGACTTTGAGCAGAGGCGACGACTGCAGGCTGGAGATGGCGGGAACGGTGGCAACAAGAAGTCGCACGGGAAGGCTGGGAAGGATCTAGAGATTGGTGTCCCGCCCGGAACGGCAATCTTTGATGCCGTGAGTGGCGACCTTATTGCGGACATTGTCTCGCGCGAGCAGAGAGTGATGATCGTGAAGGGCGGCCGAGGTGGACTTGGGAATGCGCACTTCGTGACCGCCACGCATCAGGCGCCGCGCCATGCACAGCGCGGCGAACCTGGTGAGACTCGTGAGGTCCGATTTGAGCTTCGCCTGATCGCCGATGTTGGACTTGTGGGCCTTCCAAACGCAGGGAAGTCCACCACCCTCGCCGCTCTCACTGCGGCGCAGCCAAAGATTGGGGATTACCCGTTCACCACGCTCGAGCCGAACCTCGGTGTGATCGAGCTCGGCATCGAGGATGGACGACGACCGACCGTGGCCGACCTTCCGGGACTGATTGAAGGGGCATCTATGGGTGCGGGCCTCGGCTTTGCGTTCTTGCGACACGCGTCACGAACTCGCATCTTGGTGCACGTGGTGGACGCGTCGACCGCCGACCCACTGCGCGATGCAGCGATCATTCGCGAGGAGCTCGCCGCCCACAATCCTGCGCTGCTGGAGAAGACAACGCTGGTAGTGCTGAACAAGATTGATCGACCAGGTGTCCGTGAGCGCCTTGCAGAGCTACACCACGGATTCAGCACGCTTGGGCTGAAGAGCATTGCCTGCTCTGCCCTTGGCGGTGCGCTGGGTGAGGGGGTTGGCGATCTGCGCAGCGCGCTTGCCGAGCTACTTCCAGACGCGGAGACACTCGCACTCCCAACCGAACCAGCAGGCGTGGTGGTACACCGCATTGATCCGATCGCCGTCTCCGGGTTTGAGGTCAGCCGCGATGGAGAGTCATACCGCGTGCGCGGAAAGGCCATTGAGCGACTCGTGCACCAGACCGATTTTGCGCGCGACGAATCGGCACAGCGATTCCATTATGCGTTGACGCGACTCGGGATCGAGTCGGCACTGCGCAAGGCGGGGTGTCGCGCAGGAGATACGGTGGTGATCGGCGAGCTCTCCCTCGAATGGGAGGATCCAGATGAGGCGGAACTGTTGAACAGAGCAGATGAGGCGGAGGCGAGCGAACTCGATCTGGAGGAGCTTGGCGAGACGCTGGAAGAGGCGGCCGTTGGTAGCTCAGAGGGGCTCCAGTGAGCAAGATCGGCGTGCTCGGTGGGACGTTTGACCCGATTCACGACGGTCACCTTGCGCTCGGCCAAGCCGCGTGTGACCTACTGAAACTAGATCGCGTGATCTTCGTTCCTGCAGCGCGCCCGCCACACAAGGTGAATGATCGCGTGACCGACGCGGAGATCCGATCCGAAATGGTGGAACTCGCGATTGCTGGAAACCCAAACTTTGCGTTGAGCCGAACGGAGCTTGATCGCCCCGGACTCTCCTTCACCGTTGACACGCTCCGCGAGATCGCGGCGTCGGCGCCACCAGGTGCGCCGCACGAGCTCTACCTCATCCTCTCCGTTGAATCGCTCCTCGGGTTTCACGAATGGGAAGACACAACCTCCATTCTTGATCTCGCTCGCGTTGCAGCTCTGCCGAGACCAGGGACGCCCACTCCAGACCGCGCCTGGCTAAAGCGACACTTTCCTGGCCGTGAGGATCGCTTCCTCTACCTCGACGGCTTCCACCTCTCACATGCAAGCCGTGAGCTGCGAGCGCTCGCCGCGCGAGGACGTTCACTTCGATATCTTGTGCCGAATTCAGTGGCAGAATACATCAAGAAGAGCGGCCTCTACCTAGATCGCCCAGAACTCGTGCTGAAGCGACCGATTGAGCCAGACGATGTTCCTGTGGATCCTGCAACCTGATGACTCGGGTAGGCTGAACGAGTGATCCCACCGCAGCGCAGCATTGAGCCACACGATCTTGCGCGGAAGGTCGCGCTGCTGGCAGAAGAGAAGAAGGCAGCGGACATCATCGTGTTGGACGTTGCTGGCCTCACCACTATCGCTGAAGCGTTCGTGATCTGCACGGGAGGCTCAGAGCCACAACTCGTGGCAATCACGGCGAGCATTGTTGACGGCATGGCAGCGGAGGGAGTGACACCCGCGCACCGTCATCGCGCCCCTTCGTCCCACTGGATCGTCCTCGACTATGGCAGCGTGATCGTGCACATCTTTACGCCACCTGAGCGCGAGTTCTACAAGTTGGAGCAGCTCTGGGCGTCAGCGAAGGTCGTGCTTCGCATTCAATAGTCGCTAACCGATTCGCGCGGCACTCCATCGTGTGAGCGCAGGGCCCCAGGCGCGCTCACCATCGCCCTTTGAGATCGCATCGAGCTCTACCAGCCCCGTGATCGCATCGGCAATCTCTCGCCCGCTCCATCGTTGTGCCGCCTGTGCAAGCTTCCCCGCCGGATACTCATGCATTCCAATCTCCCGCGCCACCTGAGTCAACGGGCGACCATCTTCCACCACTGCCCCATGGATCTGCGCAAGATCACGAAACTTCCGATGCAGCGTCGACACCACCATGGGGCCAGGCTCGCTGATCGCACGCCCAAGATGCTTCGCTGCGAGAGGACCGCTGCGCGCCACGATCGCATCGGCAAATGCAAAGAGCGAACCGATCCCACGATCTGCAACCAGTGCGTCTACCGCACGCATGGAGATTGCGCCGTTGGGCACTGCGAGCATCAGCTTCTCAAGTTCAATCGCCGCCGTCATTCGCATCCCACTGCGGTCAAGATCGGGCTCGCGGACTTCAGCCCCGAGCCGCTCGGCAATCTCCTTCGCGGCGTCACCTGCGATCTCGCGCCCCGCCGCCTTCGCGCGCTGCAGGATCCATGATGCGAGCTCTCCTGGACTCGGTGAGATGCAGTTCACCACGGCACCGCCAACATCTTTGACGAGAAGGCCGAGCTCGCCCGGACCTTCGGGCCGTGCCCCAGTCAGGCTGGGTCGCCGCGCACGCTGGTCAATCAGCGCAACGGCGTTCCCAGGCGCAATGTTCGCGAGGGCAGCGGCGAGGCCTGCGCGCAGATCTTTGGTCGCGGCGAGTCGACCCGCCCCTGCGACGACCGCAATCGTCCCGCCACCAAAGAGACCACCCGTGGCAAGTCGTTGTGCAAGATCCGCAAGCACCGCAGCACCGCTCCCAGGGCCACGACCTTCGGCCCTCATGCGCACGCGATCAGGCGCACCCATGCCGCCAGCCGCCATCCCTTTCGCGAGCTGATCGACCGCCTCCTCGATCAGAAGGAGGTCATCCCCCCAGGCGAGGAGGACCGTAGGGTTCGTTGGCTTGGCCATGCGCGGATGGTAGCGGTTGGGAGGGGACAACCGAGTTGATAAGCGCACAGTAATTGGGCCCCGACAAACTCAAAGTGCTGAGGCGCACCTTCCCGCGCCTCAGCCAAGCCCTCTGAACAAGCATGTTGACGTTTCATCTCATGGGCAATAAAGTGTGGCGACCTCGTAACAGCCATGGAGGGCTTTCAATGGAAAGTCGAAAGAA
>JBJTVF010000052.1:0-5428 GCA_046081085.1 Candidatus Limnocylindrus sp. | reverse complement strand
CACCGCCAGATGGCGACGGGGATGGCGAGACAGCAAACGCGTCCTTCCAGCATGCCGGAACCGGCGTTGCATCGGCGGGCGGCTCGTACGCCGCGTCGCGCCAGCCGGTGACTTCAATCAGTTCGCCGGTTGCAGGGTCTTGCACCTTGATCACATCGTCTTTCGTGGCGCGCATCCAGGCGATCAACTCTTCGATCTCTCGATAGTTCAGCGGGCCCCCATTGCTTTCGGCCCACACGCCCATCAGAGAGTTCGGGTCACCGCAGATGTAGCGGCCGCCAACGGTCAGCACGTTGTGAAGGTACGCGGGCGATAGATGTGCAAGGAGCTTCCCCTGGTCGTTGAGGACCGGACCGATGCCGCCCTGTCCCTGTTCTCCATGGCATCGTGCACAGTTCGCCTCATAGAGGTTGTAGCCGCGCTTGACCGTGTCGAGATAGATCTCTTCGCGCGCCGCCTCCATGCGCGAGGAGCCCTCGACGCCTGGGAGGCCCTGGTCATAGAAGGCGTAGACAAGGACGAAGAGGGTGACCACGACAATGCCGAGGAGGGCGGTCATACGCGCGGAGCCGCTCTGGCTCACGATCTTCGCCACGCGCTCTGCGGTGAGCCCATGAGTTTGGATCGGGGCAGGGCTGGAGAGACGCGGCGTTGGCGGCGTCAGCTTCTCGACGGGCGTTGGCAGGTTGCGCTGCTCGTCGTTCATTTAGATGCACCCCGTGGCGGCGCGTGGTGCCTCAAGCCCAGGTTGGCCGAGCGCAATCGGAGGCGCGCCGAGCGTGATCTTCCCCGTGTCGAGCGTGAGGAGCCCATCTTGGTCCACCTGCAACGCGAAGCGATCCATGCCGCGTGGCGCAGGACCGATGCCATCCGCCTTCGTGCCGACCCGATCGAAGCGGCTGCCGTGACATGCGCACTCGAGCCAGTACGTCTTGATGCAGGGATTCGGCTTGCAGCCGAGGTGCGGGCAGCGCTGATACAGGGCGCGAACGTTCAGTGCGGTGCCGTCGCCCGTCGGATCTTCGCCGACCGTGAACTCCGGTCGCGTTGGGTCTACAAGCATGATGTAGGCACGCGCCTCTTGGACGTACACCGGATATCCCTCACTGAACGGAAGTGCCGCGTTTTGATTCTTCAACGAGTCAAATGTCCCGACGGAAACCTTCCCGCCGAATCCGCCCTCAAGATTCGGCCAAAGGAACGAGAGTGTTCCCGCCGTCACTTCCAGGAGCCAGAGTCCGAAGCCCGCGCCGATCGTGGTGCGCAGGAGGCGACGGCGTGAGATCCCCTTCACCTCTTCGTGACGCAGCGCCTTGATCGTCTGCGACGTGAGGGCCTTCGGCTTATCTGCAGGTTCGACGCCGTAATGACTCACTGCGCGCCTCCCATCACAGGCTGAAGAAGAAGCCGTTCACCCACGGCAACACAAAGGAGTAGCCGGGACCACGGAAGAAGATTCCGATGAATGTGACGGCGAGCCCAAGCGCCCAGAGGATCGAGAAGAGCGAAACCTCGAGCTTCCGATCCGAAGGGCGCGTGCTGTGGATGTTGCGGCGATCGAGATACGGGATCAACGCGCTGCCGACGAGGATGGCGGCTGGAGTCAGCGCACCAGCAACGGTTGGATGAAAGTAGGCGAGCAGCTCTTGGAGGCCGAGGAAGTACCACGGCGCTTTTGCCACCGCTGGCGTGACATTTGGATTTGCGAGCTCTTCCAATGGCGCATTGATGAAGAGGCCAAGCAGCAAGAGGAAGATGCTCATCGCCACTGCGGCAAGGAATTCAATCGTGAGCAGGTGCGGCCACGTCATCACCGTGTCGTCTGGCTCTTTCTGGACGCGGACCACCGCGTCCTGTTTCACCAGCGCAAGGAGACGGTACGGGCGCGCCGCCATCGGCACGCGCTGCTTGTCAATCTCCGTGCGGCGCGAAGGATCGACTGGCGCGACTGGTGCCTGGCGCTGCTCATCGCTCATCGCCGCGCCCCGCTCAAAGTGGTCCGCTGATGCCGCCGTCCTTGCGGATCCGCCAGAAGTGGACCGCGAGGAAGACTGCCGCAAGGAGCGGGAAGACCATCACGTGCAGCACGTAGAAGCGCAGCAGCGTGTTCTGTCCAACCTCAAGTCCGCCGAGGAGGAGGAGCTTGGACGGCGTGTTGAGCAGCGGGGCATATCCGGCCATGTTGGAACCGATCGTGATCGCCCAATACGCGATCTGGTCCCACGGCAGGAGGTAGCCGGTGAAGCTGAGCATCATCGTCAAGAAGAGAAGCACCACGCCGACGACCCAGTTGAACTCGCGCGGCGGCTTGTATGCGCCGTGATAGAAGACGCGCATCATGTGGAGGAAGACGAAGAAGACCATCAAGTGCGCGCCCCAGCGATGGATGTTGCGCGTGATCTGACCGAACGGCACCAGCGTCTGGATCTTCAAGATGTCTGAATACGCCTGTGTTGCGGACGGCGCGTAGAAGAACATGAGATAGACGCCGGTCACGGTGAGCACCAGGAAGAGGAAGAAGCTGAGGCCGCCGAGGCAGAAGGTGTAGGCGAACTTCACCGCGTGTTGGCGCACGCGTACCGGGTGAAGATGGAGAAAAACATTGTTCATCACCGCGTAGGCGCGGCTGCGCTCGTCGTTCGGGTAGGAGTTGCGGAAGATGGAGCGCCATGCGGAGGATCGGCGTACCGCCTGATCGACCTTCGCAAGTAGGCTCACTGTGCCCCCCCTCCTGTGCCGGCCACGCCCGCAAGCTGACCATCTCGGTAGGACTCCTTATAGAGGCGCCCATCCGAGCTGATCTCCTGTAGTTCGAACTTCTCCATCGTAATGGCGTCGAACGGACAGCGCTTGACGCAGAGGGCACAGCGAATGCAGCGCTCCTCGTCCAAGATCATCGCCCCGCCGTTCTCCCAGCCATACGCTTCTGAGAGTTCGGGGAGGGCCCCTTCGGCCTTCAGCTGATTGATGTCCACCATGTGGATCACCCCTTCGGGGCATACATCGGCACACGCGCCACAGAGGACGCAGCGCATGGGGTCGAACCAGATGTTGTAGTTGCACATGAGACAGCGCGTGCTCTCGGCGATCGCCTGCTGCGCGCCGTAACCGAGCTCGACCTGCGTGGTGAAGTTCACGGTGACGTCCGTGGAGGGGAGTCGCTCGGCGAGCGGCAGCACGGGGATGTGCTGACGCGGGATTCGATCGTAGAACTCTGGCATGTCGTGGCGCCAGGAGCTGGTGATTCGCACATTCGCGTCGACCTGAACATGCACGGCGCCAGATAGGTAGCGATCGATCGCATAGGCGCACTTCTTGGCGTGGCCCGCCGCCTCAATCATCGTTGCGGGACCAGTGACGAAGTCTCCGCACGCCCAGACGCCACGAATGTTGGTTGCGTACGTTGCCGGGTCAACCTTTACGCGACCACGCGCGACCTCGAAGCTGCTCTGGACCGGGAGGAAGGTGAGGTCTGCAGCCTGCGAGACGGCGGGGATGACGTTGTCCGCCTTCAAGATGTACTCAGAGCCCTCAATTGGAACGGGGCTGCGTCGACCAGATGCGTCTGGTTCACCGAGTCGATTCTTGATCATGCGCACGCCGGTGATCTTCCCGTTCTCACCGATCAACTCAAGTGGTGAGACGAGGAAGGCCATGTCCACGCCCTCTCGTTCCGTCTCGCCAAGCTCCTCCTCGTCAACGACAAGCTCAGAGCGGGTGCGGCGATAGGCGATCGTGACGTGTTCGGCACCGTGACGGAGCGAGGTGCGCGCGCAGTCCATGGCGGTGTACCCGCCGCCGATGACCACCACGTCGCGGCCAACGCTGAGCGGTTCGCCAAGGTTGGCGCTCTTCATGAAGTCAACGCCATAGACGAGACCCTCAAGATCGCTCCCTGGGATGTCGAGGGCGACCGGATCCATGGCCCCCGCGCAGATGGCGATCGCGTTGAAATCCTTCTGCAGCTGCTCAAAGGTGATGTCGCGTCCGATCTGCGTGTTGTAGACGAACTTAACCCCAAGCTTTTCAATAATCCGGACGTCGGTCTCAATTGCCTCTCGTGGAAGGCGGAAGGCGGGAACCCCAATGAGCATCGTGCCGCCGCCGTACGGCAGGCTGTCATAGACGGTGACTTGGTAGCCCTTGACGGCAAGTTCGCGCGCCACAGAGAGGCCGGCAGGTCCGGCACCGATCACTGCCACGCGCTCTGCGCGCGGCGTGATCTGCGGCGCAACGTCGGGGATCCCCGAGGCGACGTGCCACTCCACGAGGAAGCGCTTCATGGCGCGGATGGCGAGCGGGCGGTCGATGTCGCCGCGGCGGCAGGCACGCTCGCAGGGGGCGGAGCAGACGTAGGAGCACATCGCGGCGATCGGATTCGGCTCGCGGGAGAGGAGATACCCCTCTTCGAACTTCCCTTCGGCGGCGAGATTCAGGTAGCCGCGGCAATTGGTGCCAACGGGGCATGCCTCTTGGCACTCAATGTTGCATTGAAGCCAGGAAGCATCGACTGGTTGAACCAGAAAGTCCTGCGTCTCGAGGGTCACGATCAACCTTTCTTGCCGACGGTGAGACTGCGTTTCTCTCCTGAAATGTTAGCAGGGGCTCCTCGTGGACGCCTTCGGCCCGCGAGCACGGTTCAGCCTCGCTGCGCCTCGATCTCCGCAAGCACTTCCGCCGCGTGACCGGTTGGGGTGACGCTCCCCCAGACCCTTGCGATCCGCCCTTGAGGGTTGATCAGGAACGTGACGCGATGCGTCCCCGTAAAGGTGCGATCCCCCACCGTGCGCTCCCCCCAAACCCCGTATGCCTCGGCAACGTGATGGCCGACATCGGCAAGGATGGGGAAGTTGAGTTGGAACTTGTCGCGGAAGGCGGCCTTGCTCGCCTCATCATCTGGGCTCACTCCCCACACGATCGCGCCGGCCTCTTGTAGCGCGCGCTCCGCGTCTCGAAACTCACAGGCTTCAATCGTGCATCCAGGAGTGTCGTCTTTCGGATAGAAGTAGAGGGCGAGCCAACTACCAGCAGCGGCGCTCAGTGAATGCTCAACCCCGTCAGCGTCGTGCAGTTGAAAGGGCGGAGCCACGTCTCCAACATCGGGCCGCGCGTCGAGTGGACTCATACGGCGAGTGTAAGGCGTTCGATCAGCACGCGCGCAACGCTCACGAGTAGACCCCCCGCGCTCAACAAGATGATCAGCAGATCCGCACGACCGAAGGTTGAGGGTCGTGATGTGCTCGCGGGGCGTGCTCGCGACGGGAGGCGGACACCGCGCACCTCAAGTGCGATCGCCAGCCGAGGGATCGCACGAATCGCCGCATCGAAGAGATCGACGAGCAAGAGTGGGTCACTTCCACGGTGTGAGAGGCGCCGAATCGCTCGCCGCTCCCTCGCCTCGCGCATCAGCGTCGGCAGTGTGGCCGCA
>JBJTVF010000051.1:0-7258 GCA_046081085.1 Candidatus Limnocylindrus sp. | reverse complement strand
CAGAGCTGCGCGATCGACGCGCCGCGCTCGGGACGGATGGACAGCTCGTCCTTGGAGGGTTGATTCCATACGCCGGTCGCGCGCATCGCATTCGCTCGGCGACCGTGATGGCTATCAGCGTGAAGGCAGGCGAGATTCACATCCCTGAAAAGTTCGCGAGCAGTGAGACGCTCCTTCGGGCTCGTCTGGTCACGTGGCTGCGTCGGCGCGCGCGCAGCGTTGCCGAGCAGATGATTGCGGTCTATGCGCCAGAGATGAAGGTGCACCCAACCCGACTACGTATCGGTGATCAGAGCTCTCGATGGGGGAGCGCATCAGCCGACGGGACGATCTCCCTCTCTTGGCGACTGGTGATGGCACCCCCCTCCTGTTTCGAGGCGGTGATCGTGCATGAGCTTGCGCACTTGCGCGCTCGAGGACATGGTGTTCGCTTCCGGCAGATCGTGGAGCGCCATCTCCCTGACGAGGCGACGCGAATGCGTGAACTTCAGCGCCTCACTCCGGCTCTCGCCGCCGTTCGCTAGCGCGAGAGGAGGGTGATGGTGGAGCTGAGGGGATTCGAACCCCTTACCTCTACAATGCGAATGTAGCGCTCTACCAACTGAGCTACAGCCCCACGGAAGCGGCAGAATAGCACGCGGACGGCTAGCATCACCGCATGAACCCTATCTCCCTTGCCCTCCTCTCTGCCGCCCTCTGGGGCGCGACAGACCTTGTCACCACCTATGTGGGGCGCCGAATCGGATCACTGCGGGTCGTCGTGATTGCCGTCAGCACTTCACTCGTTCTGGCTGGCGGTGTGGCGATCGCCCGGGGTGCACTCACCCAAGACTACGATCCAGTCATCGTTGGGGCGACTCTTCTGATGGGCGTTGGAGCGGGCGTCTCATACATCGCGGTCTTCACCGCGTTTCGGCTCGGTCCACTCAGCGTGGTCTCACCAACGATCTCCGCATACGGAGCACTCTCCGCCTTCCTGGCCGCACTCTTCCTCAACGAGATTCTGACGACCGCCCACATCCTCGGCGTGGTCGCTGTTGGAAGCGGGATCACTCTGCTTGGGTTCCGAACCACAGGGAGTGGACGTGAACGCCGCGCCTCGTTGGCGAGCCCAGGAGTTGCCTTCGCACTGATCGGGCTCCTCTTCTTCGCCGTGATCACGGTGCTGCTGACGTTCCCGATCAAGGAGTACGGGTGGAGTACGGCGATCACCCTCTCTCGGATCGGCAATTTTGCGACGGTCTGGGTGATTCTCGCGATCGTTCGTTCTAATCGGAAGGCACTGCCGCGCTGGGTTCGCACCGACTTGCTCGGGGAGGGTCACGCACTCACAAGGCGCGGGCTCCTCCTCGCCGGGCTCGTTGGCATCGGCGACACCATCGCATTCTTCGTCTTCGCTGCGGCGCTCGAAGAGGGGCCAACCTGGGCCGTCTCGCTCTTGAGTTCGCTCGGGCCGATCATCGTGGTGCTCGGGGGGTACATTGGCTACCAGGAGCGCCTGCGACGCCCACAGCTGCTGGGACTTGCCCTGATCCTGCTCGGGATCGTCCTCGCCACCTTCCCAGCATAAAACGAACATCTGTACTATTATAAGGCCAGGGCGGGGGCATTATCCTCTCAAGGTGTTGCCCCATCTTGGCCTCCGCCCAACTCCATCCTTCCTTGCGCTCCTCTGTTCGCTGCTCGTCCTCGTGGCCGCCTGCGGCGGCAGTGAAGGGGAGGCAACGCCGAGTAGCGTGGCATCACCAGCGACGGTCATCAGCAGCGAATACGGACGGATTTGGGGTCGACTCCCCGCAGACTTCCCGCTGCTCGCGGAAGGGAGCGCGGAGATCCGCCTCGACATGCTGGCGAGTGGAGCAATCTTCAGTCGACTCAGCGTGGATGCGGCGGTGCGTTCAACGGTTGATGAGTTGCGGCGCCTCGCATGGGAGGTTGCAGAGCCGGTGAAACATAATGGTCGCTTTGAGATCAACGCGGCGCGCGACAAGGGGGCATGCACCGTTACCGTGATTGTGGAAGCACTCGGTTCACGAACGTCGCTCGTCGTTTATCTTAGTGAAGGCTGCCCGGCACCTTAGAAGCCACAGCCGCGAGATTGGAGGAAGAGCATGCCGCCAAAGCTAAAGCGCAACGAGATCGTGAAACCACTACTCCTTGTTGGCGGCCTCACCATGGGAACCATCCTGGTTGTCGCAGTCCAGGTGCTTGCGAAGTAGGGAAACATGGCGCGGTCACATGCGCACTCAAATGTGCGTCTAGGGAGGTCTAGCGCCGCCCGCCGCCCACTCCTCGCTTAGACCGCTCCCTCTCTCGACCGCTTGGTCGTGGTGACATCGCTCGCAAGAATCGTCCATACCATCCCGCAAACGCGCCCGCGAAGATTCCAGAAACGGCGACCCCGTAGAGATCGCCTGCAAACGCGCCGAGGTTGCTCAGATTTGTCATGTTGTTGCTTAGGAATGCGCCAACCGGATTCCCTGCAGTGAGCCCAGAGAGATCCGCAAAGCTTCCAACGACCAGAGAACCGAGGTACGTGAGTACACCGAAGATGCCTCCAAGCATCCACGAGCCGCGACGCGTCAGCATCCCTCCCATGAACGCCACAACAAAGGCCGGCGGGAGGAGAACGGTCTGAACGGCGAGCTGGACAAGGTTCGAGTTGATGCTGCCCGGCTGGACACTGATCAATACTGTGGCCGCAGTGGCAATCAGCGGGACAAAGAAGGCGCGCGTGCGCAGGATCGCAGGGAGTGCGCGCAGGTCATCCTTGAACGGAATTCGTCCAAAAGATCCGCGAAATGCGGCACGAAATCCGATCCCTCCCTGAGCGCGCGGCTGCGACGCGTTCGGTGTAGCCGACAGATCAACCGCTGGCTCGGGAACCACTGGCTGACCTCCCGCGGCCTCTCGTTCTCGCGCTGCGATGCGACCGCGTCGCCGGGCTTCGGCCCTTTCGGTTGCGTGCCGTGAACTCATCGCCCCTCCTTCACGTTCTCACTCAATCCTAGACCCTCTCATGCGCCAGTACGGCAGCGATACCAGGCTGTCGAAATACTCATTGCCTGAATCCGCCCAGATCAAGGGGGCGCAATGCGTAAGGCCGCACTATTCTCCACGCTGCTTATCACTCTGTTTGCAATTCAATGCTCGTACCCACAACCGGTCCACGGTGAGGAACGAGCGGCACTGCTGCTGAGCGAGATTCTCACGGGCGGTGCGACCGCAGCGGACGAATACGTGCGAATCGAGGCAAGCGGCGGCATCTCCGTGACCCTGCAGGGCATCGAGTTGATGTATGTCAGTGCAAGCGGGCTCACCACGAGGCGGTTGGTCAGCATCAATACGGCAGAGACGCTTTCGCCAGGAGAGTCGATCCTGCTCGCGAATGCGCTCGGTTCGTTCGGCGTCGCAGCTCGGCACACCTGGAACGATGGTATTGCAAGCAGCGGTGGAGTCCTTCAAATCCGACGCGTGGGTACGCCCGCAGAAATCCTCGATGCGGTGGCGTGGGGGAGTGCCAGCCTTACTGCTGGCGGGGAGGGACTACCCGCACTCGTTCCGCCTGCGGGAACTCCACTTCGCAGAGTACGCAAAACAAGCGGTGTACTCGTCGACACGAATATGAACAGTTCAGACTTTGCTGTGGAGTCTCCCGCCAGCCCCACGCCGCAGCCGTCGTTGCCACCCGTCACCTCCCCAGCGCCGACCAACACTCCAACTCCGTCTAGCACTCTGAATCCGTCTCCTTCTCCAGCAGATACGCCATCACCAGTCGCACTTACCGTTGCTGGGGCGCGCAACGCTGCCGTAGGTTCACTGATTCGCGTGCGCGGAGTCGTGAGTGCGATCGCCGGTGAGTTGGCGGAACCGCTCCTTGTGGCGTTAACCGATCCAGATGAAGGGAGAGGCCTCTTCGTTCTGCTCCCGCCGGCAGCGGCTAGCCTTTCGCGAGGTCAACTCGTCGAGGTGAGCGGCGTCATGACACTGCGGCGCCAAGCGTTGACACTTGTAGCCTCCGCGCCGCCGCTCACGGTAGGAATCGCCGGCGTTCCACCCGCGCAGATGGTGCAGCGACCCGCGCCGGGGGTATGGGCGTGGGAGGCGTGGGAGGGTCGGCGCATCCGTGTCGAGGGGGTGCTGGCGGGAAGCCCAACCTCGCTATCGGACGGGGCGATCAGCCTCAGGATTCGCCTCAGCTCCGGAGAAGAGCTTCTCGTGGCGGCGAGTCGAAGCGTGGCGGCGACCTTGCCCGATGCTCTACAGGCAGCGGGTCGGCGAGTTCGAGCGGAGGGCCTCATCCATCAGCGTGGCTCGATCGAGGGCGGTGGGTACCGCCTCTGGCTTGACCCAGTGAGCGGACTCGCTCCAGCCCTGCAGCCGCCTATTGACGGTGGAGGTTTGGTGGAAACCGTGGGGGAGGCGGCACCAGTCGTGCCAGATCCGCTTCCGCTAGGGGCGCCAACAATTGCGGTCCCGGTTGGGACGAGTCGGGCCTGGTTGCGGGAGATTGTTACATCCCTGCGAGTGGATGCGGGGCGCCTGGAGCTCTGGCGTATGGGGGTGATCAGGCTGGTCGTGCTCCCGTCGTGCGGGGAGCCTGTTGACCACGAGGGGGAGGCTCCCTATCCTGAACCTCGGTGATTGCTCGTGGGGGCCTTCGGGTCGGATCGGGCGCTCCGCGGTCGGCATGTTGCCGGACGCGCTCTATGCCCCGAGTGGGGTTGTAGTGGACCGCGCGGAGGATGCGCGACCCAAGGGAGGTTCAAAACATGCCTGAGGTGTATTGCGTGAAGTGCAAGGCCAAGCGAGAGGCCGTCGACACGAAGAGGGTCACGATGAAGAACGGCAAGCCAGCGCTTTCCGGCGTCTGCCAGAAGTGCGGCACGAAGGTCTTCAAGATCGGTGGCTGATTATCAGCTCGCGTAACAGCGAACGCTAAGCGGCCCTACGGCCCTCGACCGGGAGACCGGGCGGGGGCCGTGCCGCTTCACAGAGAGATTTATCCACAACTGAACTGAGGAGTTATCCACAACGGGGAGGCGCGCGGCGCGCCTCACCGCGAAAGTAAATGAAACGGAGAGTTCACTGATGCAGCCACCCGCTGATGCAACGGTGCTCGCGCTCGACCTTGGCGGCACACAGGTGCGCGCCGCACTCGTGCGCGCAGACGGATCGCGACTCGGTCGTGCTGCGGCGCACACTCCAGCAGCTGAGGGACCTGCAGCCGTAGTCGCTGCGTGTATCACTACGTTGCACCTCGCACGCGAGAACGCCGCGCGTGAAGACTCCGCCGCCGTCTCACGCCTAGTTGGAATTGGGATCAGCGCACCAGGACCACTCAATCCGTGGACTGGCATCGCGGTGGAGCCGGCAAATCTTGGCCCACGCTTTCCAGGCACCGACCTTGCAGGGCCGATCGGCACAGCACTCGGGCTCCCCGTCTTCCTTGAGCACGACACGAAGGTGGCGATTCTCGGCGAGCGCGCCTTTGGTGCGGGGAGAGGCATTGACGACCTGATGTATCTCACGATCAGCACTGGCTTCGGCGCAGCGGCGTTGAGCGGTGGTCACCTCCTGACGGGGCCAGACGACACGGCGCTCGAGCTTGGGCATGTGCCGATTTCGCTTGACGGTCCACGATGCACGTGTGGCGGCACGGGGCACCTTGAGGCGCACGCTTCAGGTTGGGCCCTCGCTGCGGCGGGAGCCGCCGCTGCCAAGAGCGGCGCGAGCCCGTGGCTTGCCAACTGGGTGTCAACACATTCAGGCGAGGCGATCAGCGCGAAGACGGTTGCGGAGGCCGCTGCGGCGGGGGACGCCACTGCTGACGAGATCCTTGAGCGCGCACTCCTCGCCGTTGGGCGAGCCGTCGCCGGCTACGTCAATACCTTCAATCCGGTTCGGATCATCATCGGCGGCTCGCTCGCGGAGGCACATTGGGATCGCCTTGCCAAACGGATCAGTCACGAGATCGGCGAGAATGCCTTTAAGGTCCCTGGGCGGCGCGTCAGCATCAAGCCAGCGCAGCTCGGCGGGGACGTCAGCCTCGCGGGGTGTCATCCTGTCGTGGTTGGTCGACTCGGCAACCCCGCCTGGGAGCGCGCGGTTGCAATGAACAGGGCAGCGCAGTAAGTGAGGGCGTGAGTGGCGATTCGCGTGGGGATCAATGGATTCGGTCGCATCGGGCGTCAGAGCCTTAAGGCGATCCTTGAGCGCGCTCCCGAGGTCGAGGTAGTCGCGGTCAACGACCTTGTTGATCCTGCGATGAACGCGCTCCTCTTCAAGCACGACTCTACCTACGGCACCTTCTCTGGCACAGTCGTTGCCGAAGGTGACGAACTCGTCATTAACGGAAAGCGGATCAAGGTCCTCGCCGCGAAGGATCCCGCCGAGCTTCCATGGGGGGCGATGGGCGTGGACATCGTTGTTGAATCGACGGGCATCTTCACCGACGCGACGAAGGCCGCGGCACATCGCACCGCTGGCGCAAAGAAGGTGATCATCAGCGCGCCAGCCAAGAACGAAGACGTGACGATTGTTCTGGGTGTGAATGACGATCGGTACGATCCATCGAAGCATCACATCATCTCCAACGCGAGCTGCACCACGAACTGTCTCGCCCCTGCGGCGAAGGTGGTGATGGACACGTTCGGCATTCGCCGCGGCCTGATGACGACAATGCACAGCTACACCAACGATCAGCGCATCCTTGATGTTGCCCACAAAGATCCGCGCCGGGCTCGTGCCGCAGGTCAGAACATGATTCCAACGACCACTGGTGCCGCCACTGCCCTCGCTCTCGTCATCCCAGAGCTAAAAGGGAAGTTCGACGGATACAGTGTGCGCGTCCCAACGCCAACGGTGAGCCTGATCGACTTCACCGCCGAACTGGAGCGACCCGCATCTCTGGAGCAGATCAATGATGCTTTCCGCACTGCGGCGCGTGGGCCGATGAAGGGAATCCTTGGTGTTTCCGATGATCCACTCGTCTCTTCTGACTTCCGTGGCGACTCCCGTTCGGCAATCATCGATGCTGCTAGCACGATGTTGCTAGGCGACAACTTCGCCAAGGTCGTGGCCTGGTACGACAACGAGTGGGGTTACAGCTGCCGCATTGCGGATCTTGTGAAGCTCGTGGCCGCCCGTGGCTGAGAGGAAGGGCCTACTCTCGCGCCTCTTCAAGGCACCCGCGCCTGCGAAGAAGGCGGCGAAACCTACAGCGAAACCTGCACCAAAACCTGTGCCGAAACCTGCA
>JBJTVF010000050.1:0-3236 GCA_046081085.1 Candidatus Limnocylindrus sp. | reverse complement strand
ACGCCCGCGCCAGATGGAGAGGTTCAGCCATCCGGTCTGCTGCGCGCAATCACATCCGCCGCAAAAGAGCTTGAGAGCTCGCTCCCTACGTGTCAGATTACGCCGCTTGCAGTGCCATGGCCGAAAGGTGATCTCAACCCCGAAGATCTCGCGCGCGCCTACAGTGCAACTGAGGTCTTGACTGGCGCGGAGCGGTACCCCGCCAATGCCCCAACCGGGTACCCCAAAGGTTCCGCAGAGGAGATCGAGCGAGCGCGAAACACCGCGTGGGGGAGCGGGGCGGTGGTGCTCTTTACCGGCCTCTCAGGGTCTGGGAAGTCCACGATCGCTGCGGCCCTCGCCGAGCTTCTCCGAGACGAGGGGGTTCGCGGCGTTGCGCTTCTCGATGGCGATGCGATGCGGCGCAGCATCTCCGCAGGTCTTGGCTTTGACCGCGCCTCGCGCAACACAAACGTGCAGCGCCTGGGAGCCACGGCAGCCGAGATTGCGCACGCAGGTGGCATTGCGATTGCCGCACCAATTGCGCCGTTTGCAGAAGGGCGCGCGCTTGCACGCAAGGCCGCGGTGGGCCTCCCATTCCTCCTCGTGTACATCAGCACCCCGCTCGAGGTCTGTGAGCAGCGAGATCGGAAAGGTCTCTATGCGAAGGCACGTGCTGGAACGATCAGCGACTTCACCGGCGTCTCTTCGCCCTATGAAGCTCCAGACGACGCAGAGCTTGTGATCGACGCCACCGCTGTGAGCGCGTACGAAGCGGCAGTTTCGGTGAAAGAGTTGCTGAAGAAGATCGCTCGCTGATCTAGCGGCGCGTGATCTTCCTGATACGAGAGGTGGCCGACCAGAGCAGGCGCTGAGCAACAACGCGCAGTAGGTCAATCGTGTGCACTCGCTGGAGGACTTGAGGCTCCACCCTCACGTCAATTCCAGGGCGAGCAGACCCATCCCTGAGCACTGCGCCGCTCGCGTAGAGCATCCCCATCGCGGCCCGAGTCGCAATCTCCTCAGGAACGCGGCGATCCGTGGCAGCACGATCGCTTGCGCTGTCGCTCGCGAGTGGCGGGATCGGCGCGGCTGCGTCGCCCTTCGGTGTCAGCCCGCCGAGTGCATCAAGGTTGCCGATCACCTGCGCTCCAAGCGCACGAATCGCCGCAGCGCTCTCCCAACCAATCGCATCCGCGCGCTTGATCGCCCAGCTCGGTGTCGCCTGCTTTGGTTCGTCTGACCCGGCTGTTCGGCCCTTCATGTAGAGCGCGGTTCCGCGCTCGATCATCTTGTAAAGGAGGGGTCGCGTAATTCGCGCCTCAGCGAATCGCTCATTGAGCGCGCGGATCAGTTCAATCTCTTCCACAGTCATGGATCGATTCGCCGTGTCGTTCTGCGGTTTAAGTGTTCCAGCTCGAAGGCTCAGAAGCGCCTCAAATGCCTGATAGATCGCCGACTTGTTCTGCTCGTCAACCATCACCACGCTGAGCCGTTCTGGCCCCACCACGGACGCCCATCGAGCAGCGAGTCGGTCATGTCGCTGACGCGACCAGAAGGTTGCCCCCTTCCCCTCGCTTGGCTGCTCAAAGACCCAGTGCAGCCACTGGTCAAACGAGTAACGCGCACCCTCTTGTACGTTCTGCTGCCAGCGTGACGCGAGGATGCGTGAGACCGGACGAAGGGTCAGCGCGACATGTACTCGGTCCCCGCCGAGCTCACTGATGATGCGGGCAATCTGTGCATCGTCTGCCCCAGCAAAGAATTCACTTGAGACGAAGACTCGTGGCTCCTTCGCCGTGCGAACTTCACTAACCAGACGCTTCCAGTGGTGTGCTGAGGGCGCTTTCCCCAGTGATGGATGCTCGCGGCCGAGCACCGCATATGCCGCTCTTCCGGATTGCTGAGTCCGCCCGGCATAGCGCACCCCTTGTGCGCGCATCTCGTCGCGACATGCGTGGCATGCACCCTGCAGCGCGCTCGTTCCCGTCTTTGGTGGTCCGATGTGCAGCAGCACACCACCCTCAGGGAGCGGTTGAATCGCCGTCCCGTCTTCGCGCGTCACCGCGTTGCTCGCCTCACTCATGGGGACAAGTATGCTGTACCTATGCTCCTTACGAGCCGTACAGACTACGCCTTGCGGGCGGCCATGGAGCTGGCTGCGGCTGGCGAGCGCCCACGCACCACCAGCGAACTGAGTACCGGGCAGGGCATCCCAGCCACCTACCTGGGCGCAGTCCTCGCTGAGCTTCGGCGGGGCGGAATCGTCAAGGCCAGAAGGGGTGTCGATGGAGGGTGGACGCTGGCGAAGAGCGCACGCGAGATTAGCCTCGCCGACGTGATTCGTGCCGTAGACGGGGCCCTCGCAAATGTTGCTGGAACGCGACCGGAGAAACTCTCTTACAAGGGGGCCGCGAAGGGATTGCGCACTGCCCTGATCGCCGTGCGAGCCGCCGAGCGCGAAATCCTCGAGGGGATCTCCTTGGCTGATGCTGTCGCCGAACGATTCCCTGCCCGTGTGAGGCGCCTCCTCGACGACCCGAAGGCGTGGCGCTAGCGAGGCTTGACGCAACGACCACTACCCTTTATTCTCACCTAAGTTTAGTGAGAATTTGAGCAGAAGGGTTCTGCTCGGAAAGGGGTGTCAATGCAGACGTTGATCGTTATTGCAATCGCAGGGCTCGCCGCGCAGTTCGTGGATGGTTCGCTCGGTATGGGCTACGGCCTCACCTCTTCCACACTGCTCATTTTTGCCGGACTTTCACCCGCTGCAGCATCAGCCTCCGTCCATCTCGCTGAGGTTGGAACCACAGCCCTCTCTGGCGTTGCCCATCATCGTTTCGGGAATGTCGACTGGCATGCGGTACGACGTATTGCCATCCCAGGGGGCATTGGTGCGTTCCTTGGCGCAACACTTCTCTCTTCGCTCTCGACCGAATCAGCAAAGCCCCTTGCCAGTACGTTGCTCTTCACGCTCGGCACTTACGTGCTACTCCGATTTCTCCTGGGTAAACAGCGGGTGAGTCGCAAGGGTCGACCAGGTATGCGCTTTCTTGCACCACTAGGGCTGATCGGCGGGTTTGTTGACGCAACAGGTGGCGGTGGTTGGGGCCCAGTAACAACCCCAACTCTTCTTGCCGATGGACGTCTTGCGCCAAACCGCGTCGTTGGCACCGTGAGCGCAAGTGAATTCATCGTGGCGATTTCGGCATCTGCTGGATTCTTCACCGCGCTTGGAGGTGAGGTGCTGCGCATGG
>JBJTVF010000049.1:0-3679 GCA_046081085.1 Candidatus Limnocylindrus sp. | reverse complement strand
ATGCCGAGCACCTCGACCTGTGCCACGAGCGCCCCTCTGGAGATCTTTGCGCCAATGTGCACATCTTTTGCGAGCGTCAGGAAACCAACCGCCGTGGCGCGCACCGCGTGCCTTCGGACGCCGTCGGCACTTCGCTCACTCGCCGGCGCCGCAGTCCCCGCGTGCACTCTCCCAATGGCTGGCCGATTCACCGAAGTAGCCGCTGCAGCGCCGAGCGCCTCCGAGCGGACGCGCACCGTTGCACCGTTCCGTTCCACCTCAATCTCGCCGAGTCCAGTGACAGCGAGTCGGTCGACAAGGATCGGCAGGAGCGCGTCAACAAGTTCGCCGAGTGCTTCGGCGTTGCCACTCCCGCTCACGTCTGCATTCGCAAGATCGCGATACTTCGCCATCGTTATGCCCCCGCGTTGTCGCGTTCAATCTCGTCCATCCAGTCGTCGCCAACGCGAGCGCCAACCAGGTCGCGGTCGAGGCCGAAGAGCGAACGAATCGCACCGGTGAGACCCTTCTTCTTCACTGGAGCCTCATCAAACGCGCCATATTCGCGGTAGCGCGCGTACCGCGCCGTGAGCAGTTCGCCGAGATCCTTCATCGACTCAAGTTCATCAAACGCGGCGTTCGCCGTCTCCCAGATGGAGCGCGCGAGGGTCACCGTTGCATCATCAGAGAGCGTCTCGGGCTCTGGAATGATGCCGTCCACCACGCCGAGCGCCACCTGTTCGCTGGCGGTGATGCGCAGCGCGCGCGCCGCGGCCGGCGCCTTCTCCGACGTGCGGAAGAGGATTGCGGCGCAGCCCTCTGGGCTGATCACCGAGTAGTAGGCGTGCTCCAGCGCGTAGACGCGGTCGCCCGCGGCGATCGCGAGCGCACCGCCAGATCCCCCTTCGCCCGTGATCACGGTGACGATCGGCGTGCGCAACTGCGTCATGCGGCTGATCGCTGAGGCGATCGCCTCAGCAATGCCACGCTGCTCCGACTCGGGACCAGGGTGCGCGCCAGGCGTATCCACCAGCGTCAACACTGGAAGGTGCAGGCGCTCGGCGAGCTCAAAGGCGCGCTCCGCCTTCCGATACCCCTCAGGGTGCGGCATGCCGAAGCCACGGCGGATGTTGCTCTCCGTGTCGCGCCCCTTCTGCGTCCCAACGACCACGATGCGTCGCCCATCGATGCGCGCGATCCCCGCGACGATTGCGCCGTCATCACCGGCGCGACGATCGCCGCGCAGCTCTACGAACTCTGCGTTGAGTGCCTCGAGGATCTCCGCGGTGCGCGGGCGGTTGACTTCGCGCGCGCGGCGCACGTGACTCCACGCCTCCTCCTCTGGAAGGTGCGAGCCGAGCTCTGGTGCAAGGTGTCGGTCGCGCTGGTTCTCCAAGATTTGATCGGCGCGATTTGCCACCTTGGCTGCAACATCCGCCACTGGGGCGAGCACGCTACCGATCATTGTCCCCGCCCCTTGCGCCACGCCGCTTACCACACCACCGATGAGACCAACGCCAGGGATGTTGATCTGCTGATAGAGCGGCACTGCGGGTGCAGGGAGCGGTTGCAAGAGAGCGAGTGCGCGAATCAACCACGGTCGCAGGTTCGGCCTCGACACAATCGCATCGATGAATCCAGTTTGCAACAAGAATTCGGAACGCTGGAACCCGGCGGGGAGTTCGTCGCCGATCGTTCCCGCAGAGACGCGCGCGCCGCTGAATCCAATCAGTGCGTTCGGTTCGGCAACGTTCAGGTCACCGAGCGCGCCAAACGACGCAATCGTGCCGCCAGTTGTTGGATCGGTGAGCAGACTAATGAATGTGCCACCGGTGGCCTTGAGTCGCGCGATTGCGGCGAGCGTCTTCGGTAGCTGCATCAGGGCGTACGTCCCCTCCTGCATTCGCGCGCCGCCAGAGGCGGAGACGATCAGCAGCGGCAACCGGCGCTCCGTGGCGAGCTCGGCGGCGCGTGCCACCTTCTCTCCCACCACCGAACCCATGGAGCCGCCCATGAAGAAGAAGTTCATCGCCACCAGCGAGACCTCGATCCCGCCGATGGTGGCGGTGCCGCGGACGGCGGCGTCGCGCTCGCCGGTCACCTTGCGGGCGGTGGCGGCTCGCTCCGGGTACGGCTTGGAGTCGGTGAAGATGATCGGGTCGAGGGAGACGAGGCTGGCGTCGAGTTCGCTGAACGAGCCCTCGTCCACGAGTTGCACGATCCGCTCTCGGGCGGGTACGCGGAAATGATGCCCGCACGAGGTGCAGACACGGAGGCCCTTCTCCAGGCTCTTCTTGAAGAGGAGCTCGGAGCATCCGGGGCAGCGCAGCCATAGATCTGGCGCGCCTCCGGGGGTCGCCTTGCGGCGCTTGAACGGGTTCCTAAAGCTCGGCACGGACCCTCCCCACTAGGGGGTGATGGTACCCCCTATGGGGTGACGGCTCGCACGACTCGGGTCACCTCGCCCGCGTGAATGGCACGCTCCGTGCCGTTCACGCTGAGGATGAGCGCGCCGGAGGCTCCGTCATACCCCGCCACTCTGCCGGCCAAAAGCCCCTCGGTGCCAAGGTCCATCTCAACCTCCCAGCCCTCCAGCAGCTGTCGACTCCGCCATCCGGCCACGTCGAATCGGCCAGTGCGCAGCGCCGCCAGTCGTCCACCCAGACGCGCCACCGCGTCATCGAAGATCGCTTCACGGTCCACCGGTCGACCGGTCGCGAGTTCGAGCGATGTTGCCGTTGCGGCGAGTGCCGGATCGAGCCGCGAAGGATCGCCCCGCACATTGAGTCCGATGCCAGCGATCAGCGTTGCCGCCGGCGTCCCCAACTCCGCACTCTCCATCAAGATGCCGCCAACCTTGCGGAATCCGGTCGTCACGCCACCCTCTTCGTTGCGCAAGACCAGATCGTTCGGCCACTTCAGCGCGAGTCCACCAATCAACAGGCCGGCCGCATCTTCAGCGGCGTCGGCCACGGCGAGCGCGAACTCTGCACCAACGCGCCAGGCGCGATCCGCCTCAACGGGCAGCGCATCCGCGCGCACGGCGAGGCTCATCAGCAGAGACGCGCCAGGTGCATCGAGCCAGGCGCGACCCGCGCGCCCTCGACCTGCACTCTGCGTCTCGGCGCGAATCAGAAACGGAGCCTCAGCGCCCGCAGCGAGCCGCTCCCGTGCAACGTCGTTGGTTGAGGTGACGCTGTCGAGTCGTTCGACGTGAATCAGGCGCGCGACTCCGCGTCTACAGGATCTGGCGTGGCGAGATCGAATGCATCGTGCAGCGCCTTGAGCGCGCGATCTGCATCTCCCTGCGCAACGATGCAGGTGATGCGGATCTCTGACGTAGAGATCATCTGGATGTTCACCTTTGCATCAGCGAGCGTGCCGAACATGCGCGCCGCATATCCGGGCGCGTTCTGAATGCCGGCACCAACAATGGAGATCTTTGCAACGCTTTCGTCGATCTCCAGCGCCCGCGCGCCGATTGATTCGCGGATCTTCTCCAAGATCGGTCGCGCCGCGGCGAGGTCACTGCGGCCACACGTGAACGAGAGGTCGGTGGTGCCGTCGTGCGAAACGTTCTGCACGATCATGTCCACGTTGATGTTCGCTGCGGCGAGCGGATCAAAGATGGACTTGGCAATGCCGGGGCGATCGGGGACGGCGACCATCGTCACCTTCGCCACCTTCGTATCTGCGGCCA
>JBJTVF010000048.1:0-5002 GCA_046081085.1 Candidatus Limnocylindrus sp. | reverse complement strand
GCTTCTGCTCAGATGTCCACCCTGCTGATCGTCAACCCCGCCGCAGGCGGCGGCCGCGCGGCACGCGCGCTCGATCGCGTGTTGGTGGAGCTCGCGCCGCTTCGCCCATTTGATGTGTTCGTGACGCAGCCAGGCTTAGAGCGCCCCGCGGAGTCTGCGGCGCGTGATGCGGTGTTCGCGGGTGCCACGCGCATCTTGGTGTTGGGCGGCGACGGCTCATCGAGCCAGGCGCTGAACGGCATCTACGCCGCGGGCGGCGCTGATGCGCTTGCACGCGTCTCTCTGGGGTTGCTACCGGCAGGGACGGGGCGCGATTACGCACGTTCGGTGAACGTACCGCGCGATCCGGTTGACGCGGCGCGTGCGGTTGCGCGAGGTGCCGCAGCACGTCGCGTTGATGTGGGCCTGATCACGTTCCCTGATGGTCGCACGCGACTCTTCCTGAACGTTGCGTCGTTCGGGGTCAGCGCGCAGATTACGCACGCGCTCGAGGAGTATCCACAGCTGAAGCGTCGCGCAGGTGCGGTGGCGTTCGGGCTCGCCACCGTGCGCGCCGGACTGCGCTACGCACCTGTTGCGACCGAGGTGCGCGTTGACCAGCAGGTGGCGCAGCGTGGCCCAACGGCGGCGGTCGCCATTGCGAACGGTGGTTGGTTCGGCGGCGGCATGCACGTGGCACCGAGCGCGCGGATCGACGACGGTCTCCTTGAAGTGGTTCGCTTCGGAGATCTGGCGCGCCGCGATTTTGTGATCAGCCTGCCGAGACTCTATCGAGGGACGCACTACACGCATCCGGCGGTGTCACACACGCAGGGGAGGATGATGGAGGCGTCGCCGATCGCGCAGCCTTCGGGTCGGACCGGACCGCCCATCGAGATCGAGGCCGACGGCGAGATCGTCGGCGCGCTC
This sequence comes from Candidatus Limnocylindrus sp., assembly GCA_046081085.1. Lineage (GTDB taxonomy): Bacteria > Chloroflexota > Limnocylindria > Limnocylindrales > Limnocylindraceae > Limnocylindrus. The sequence goes on along the minus strand of JBJTVF010000048.1, from coordinate 4,093 downwards.
CCCGCACGCTTCTCGCTGCTTCCTGCGGCACTCACGCTTCTCGCCTAGACTCCCGCCGATGGCATCTGCACGAACTCGCTGGATCGGTCTCGCCTGCCTCGCGTTGGGGTTGGCGATGATCATCGTCGACACCTCCATTGTCAACGTGGCGATCCCGCGCATCGTCACCGACCTTGGCATTACGCCATCCGCCGCAGAGTGGGTGAACAGCAGCTACGCGCTCGTCTTCGCCGCGGCACTGATCACGCTGAGTCGCATCGGCGACATCATCGGCCAGCGTCGACTCTATCTAGTAGGTACCTCTGTATTTGCAGGTGCATCCGTGCTGGCGGCGCTGGCGCCGTCTGGCGAAACACTGATCGCCGCGCGCCTGCTGCAGGGACTCGGCGGTGCGGCGATGGCGCCGTCCACGCAGAGCATCGTCAACGCCACCTTCCGCGGCAAGGACCGCGCCATTGCATTTGCCATCTACGGCTCCGTGATCGGCGGCATGGCGGCGCTCGGTCCCGTCATCGGCGGATGGCTCACCACCAACGCGTCGTGGCGCTGGGCGTTCGGCGTGAATCTACCGATCGCGGTGATTGCCGTGATCGGCACGCTGATCACCGTTGCAGAGACGCGCACCGAACGCGCCAGAAAAGGATTCGATGTTGGTGGCGTTGCGCTGATCACGCTCGGACTCGGCGGCATCGTCTTTGGGCTCATTGAAGGCTACGCCTACGGCTGGTGGGCACCGTCGGAGGGCTTCGCATCGGATGCGGCGTGGGCGTGGTGGCCGCTCTCGGGGATCTCGGTGGTGCCAGTTGCGATCGCACTCGGCGCGCTCACACTTATCGCTTTCGCACTCTACGAACGCGCGCGCCTTCGCGCCAAGAAGAGCGTGCTGATCGACTTCACGCTCTTCAGCATTCCGACCTTCCGCTACGGAAACATCGCCGGTTCGATCGTCTCGCTCGGCGAGTTCGGCATCCTCTTTGCGCTGCCACTCTTCCTCGCCGCGGTGCAGCAGTACAGCGCGTTTGAGACCGGGCTCTGCTTTGTGCCACTCGCGCTCGGATCGTTCATCGCCGCGCCAATGGCGCCGTCGCTCACCAAGCGCTTCGGCGCGCGACGCGTGGTGACGCTCGGCATGGGACTTGAAGCGCTCGGCATCTTTGCGATCGTGGCGCTCATCTCGCCGAACACCACCGGCATTGAACTGCTCGCGCCGTTCCTTGTCTACGGCGTCGGCGTCGGCTTCGCCACCGCACAGCTCGCCAACGTGACGCTCGCCGAGGTGGACATTCCGCGCGCGGGGATCGCCTCAGGCACGAACTCCACAACACGTCAGATCGGTTCGGCGCTCGGCATTGCCATCATCGGCACCACGCTCTTTACGCTGATCGGCGAACAGTCGCGCAGCGCACTGCAGGCGCTTCCAGAACTTGCCGCGGCTCCGCCGACCGTGATCGAAGGAATCGTCAGTGCAATGAAGGCATCTGCAGGTCAGGCACTACCGCTCATCGGCAGTGATCCGATGCTCGCGAGCAACCCAGCACTCGCCGCCACCATCACCGACGCACTCGCGCAAGCGTTCGCCGACGCCGCGCGCGGCGCGGGACTGGTCGCTCTGGTCTTCGTCCTCTTCGGCCTAGCGGCGAGCCTCGCCCTCCCGAAGGAGAAGGCCGCGAAGTAGCCACCGATCCGAGCAGGCTGACCTCCCCCTTGACGCGGGGGCTACCCAAGGGCTGATTCATGATGGATACTCCGTATCCAACCGGGCGTGGCCTGGGCTACCCGCGAGGGGGACGAGATGGACGCAACGGAGATTCTGAAGAGCAACGCCGCCGCGGCCGCCGCCGCTGACGCTGCCTGGGTGAATCCGCGCGATCCCGCGAAGGCACTCGGCCCCGACGGGTTTCCGCTCCGCAGTCGTCGCGCCCCAAAGTGGAAGGACGTTCCGAACGAGCAGTGGGACGACTGGCGCTGGCAGCTCTCCAATCGAGTCAACACGCTAGAAGAGATCGGCGAGATCCTGGAACTGACCGACGACGAGCGCGAAGGGCTCTCCGCAGATGGAAAGTTCCGCGTGGACATCACGCCGTATTTCATCAGCCTCATCGACCCGAAAGATCCGAACGATCCGATCCGTCGCCAGGTGATTCCGGTCGGCTCCGAGCAGCAGGCGTTCACCGCGATGATGGAAGACTCGCTCGGCGAAGATCGACACTCACCGGTGCCCGGCCTTGTGCACCGCTATCCAGATCGCGTACTGATGCTCGTCACCACGCAGTGCGCTTCGTACTGCCGCTACTGCACGCGATCGCGCATCGTTGGCGATCCAACACAGAACTTCAACTCCAAGGATCACGAAGCGCAGCTCGACTATCTGCGACGCACGCCGCAAGTGCGCGACGTGCTGATCAGCGGCGGTGACGGTCTCACCCTTGCGCCGAAGCTCTTTGAGAAGATCCTGCGCGGTCTGCGCGACATTCCGCACATCGAGATCATCCGCATCGGTTCGCGCGTCCCTGTCTTCATGCCACAGCGCATCGATGACGAACTCTGCGAGATGCTCGCCAAGTACCACCCGCTCTGGATGAACCTGCACTTCAATCACGCGCAGGAGATCACGCCAGAAGTTTCGCGTGCCGTGGACAAGTTGACGCGCGCGGGAATTCCGGTTGGCAACCAGTCCGTGCTCCTTGCCGGCGTGAACGACTGCGTGCACATCATGCGCAAGCTGGTTCACAAGCTCGTGGAGAATCGCATCCGCCCGTACTACATCTATCAGTGCGACTTGGTTGAAGGTTCAGGCCACTTCCGCACCCCGGTCGGAAAGGGCCTCGAGATCATTGAAGGTCTGCGCGGACATACGTCTGGATACGCGGTGCCAACGTATGTCATCGATTCACCTGGCGGCGGCGGAAAGATTCCGGTGATGCCGAATTACTTGATCTCGTACAGCGACCATAAGGTGGTGCTGCGCAACTACGAGGGCTACATCAGTACGTACGAAGAGCCCGAGCAGTACACGCGCCACGATGCGTCAAAGTGCGCTGACTGTCGCGCCGCACGACCGGAGCCTGGACAAGAGGGCGTCTACGGACTCCTCGCCGGTCATCAGATGTGGATCGAACCGAAAGGCCACGCCGAGATCCACTCGCGCGGCAACACCGAAGCGCATCGGCTGCAAGATCCGTCCAAGTGGCAGCCGCTCGGCATCGGCGGCGCGATCGAGGGGAGCGCTGGCGCACCGCTGAAGGTGCTCCAGGCGACCGCCGCCGCGCAGGACCTTCCGCCTGGAACCGAAGAGCGTCCAAAGGAAGGGGAGCCGACCGCCGCCGCACACGGGGAGCTGCTCTAACAACTCACCCGTCTGGGATACTTCGCTCATGAGTGACGCCCCACACCTACCGTGGCCACCTGTGATCGCCGAGGCGCGATCCCCGTTCACCGCTGTGCGCGTTGCGGCGCTGCTGCTCGCGCGACCGCGCGGCTTCGGCGAACGTGTGGCGGCGGTTGCGGACGCGCTGAACGCCGCGCATACCGACTGGCTCTTTGAGACGCGCGTTGTCGCCGATGAGCTGCTGCAACTTCAATCGAACTGGTTCTCCGACTTTCGCACCACTACCGGCTTTGCGCTGAAGGACTCGCCGAACGGCACGCTGCTGCACCTGGAAGATTCGTCGCGCATGAGCGGTTGGCTGCAGCGACAAGTTGAGAAGGCCGACGCCGCCTGCCGCGCCGAGCTCGACTCGTTTGCGCGGACCGACCGTGTCGCCGGCGACCGATGAAGCGCGAAGACCTCATCGCGCAGACTCGCCGCCTCTTGGAGGAGGGCGAGCGCATTGATCGTTCGCCTTCGCGTGCCGCGTTGAACACCTGGCTCGCGGCGAGCGACGCGCTTCTCTCGGAGGCGTGGGGATCTATGGATCGCTACCACCTGTCATGGCTGGAGGTGGGCCGCATCGCACAACCGCTTCGTGGCCGTGAGATCAGCGCGGACGAAGAGGCTCACGAGATTCGGAGTGTGGTCAGTGCCAAGGGTGCGGTGCTGCGCGCCTCACTCGATGCAGTTGAGCGCCTCGGGATGCCTTTCCTTGGCGAGACG
>JBJTVF010000047.1:0-3477 GCA_046081085.1 Candidatus Limnocylindrus sp. | reverse complement strand
GCAGATCGTCTTCCAAGATCCGTTTGCAAGCCTTGACCCGCGCACGCCGATCGGCGAGGCGGTCGCCGAAGGACTGCACATCCACAACATTGGAAGCGCAAAAGAGCGCGATGCAAAGGTTGCGAAGACGCTTGAGATGGTCGGGCTGAGGCCAGAGAGTGCACGTCGATACCCACACGAGTTCTCTGGTGGTCAGCGCCAGCGCGTGGGGATCGCTCGCGCCCTCGTGCTCGACCCGGCGCTCATTGTCCTTGATGAGCCAGTCTCGGCGTTGGACGTCTCCATCCAAGCCCAGGTGCTCAATCTACTCGCTGAGCTTCAGAAGGAGTTGAAGCTTTCGTATCTCTTCATCGCCCACAACCTCGGAGTCGTCGAGCACCTGTGCGATCGGATCGCGGTGATGTATCTCGGTAAGGTGGTGGAGACTGCGCCGGCCGCGGATCTCTTCAAGGACCCATCGCATCCGTACACTCGAGCGCTTCTCTCCGCAGTGCCCGAACCTGATCGAAGAGATCGTCGTGATCGGATCATCCTCGAGGGCGATGTCCCTTCGCCGTTGAACCCGCCAAGCGGCTGTTCGTTCCATCCGCGATGCCGAGAGAGCGTCGCCGCCTGTTCGGCGGAGACGCCCGCCCTGATCAACCTTGACCCAGCCGGCTCACGGCGAGTCTCATGCATCCGTCGAGGAGTTGACGCGATCTAAGCTGCGCGTCCAGTCGCGCTACCGGTTGCGCTCGCTCCGCACGAAGAGGAGAGTGCCAATGCTGAGCATCACGACGGTAAGGATTGAGATCAGGCTCACATTCCAGATTGGATCGGAGAGGACCGCCACGTTGGGAACGCCGTAGTATGCGCCACGGATCAGGTCTACAGCGTATCGAAGTGGCGCGATATGGCTGACGATATCTAGGTACCAGGGGAGGTCTCGGATAGGGTTGAAGGCTCCTGCCAAGAAGAACTGTGGAAGGAAGATGAACGGGAAGAGCAGGTTTGCTGACCGTTGATTCGGCAGCAGGCTAACAACCAGCGCACCGAATGACGCTCCAAATATTGCAATGAGCACTAGTGCCGGGATTAGCGCCACCACTTGTGCAGCGGTGAGCGGGATGCCGAGCACGATGCCGAAGAGCATCACGGTGAACGCCTGCGGGAAGGCCACCAAGGATTCGCCGAGAATCTTCCCCGCCAAGATCGTGCGCCGACCAATTGGCGCAACGAAAATCTCTTGAGAGAAGTCGTTCTCGCGATCTTCAAGAATCGAGATCAGGCCCAAGGCTGCCGATTGCCATACTCCTTGAGCCAACTGACCGGCAAAGATGAAGGGAAGCAGGTCTATGCCTGGCGATTCGAAGTTGGAGGCGAATGCGCCGCCGAGTACGCCAATGAATAGCGCGGGGAAGACGAGTCCGCCAACGAGGCGGATAGGATCGCGGAGCAGCTTTGTGACATCGCGCGCGGCGATCGCGCCTGCTGCGGCGAGTTCGTTGCGCAGGCTGAAGCGTGACGTAGGTCGCGGGGCGATCACGGCGCTCATCGGCGGAAGCTCCTGCGCGGCGCATCGTCGAGTGGCGACTCTTCACGATCGTCGGCGGTTGCGGCAACGATCTTCAGATAGGCGTCCTCCAGGCTCGGGCTGCGAACCTCGAAGCGCGTGAGTGGCGTCTTCAGGTCGCGCACGAGCGCATGTGCCGCCTCAGCACCGAGCACCTCAACGGCAACACCTGCAGAGATCGGCTGCGGGGTGTGTCCGAGTTTCTCTACCTCCGCGCTGAGCGCAACACGATCTGCGGCCTCAAACTCCACCCGAGTCACGCTCGTTCCCGTGCGCAACTCCGCGGGCGTCCCGTTCGCAACGATCTTGCCGCGATCAATAATGCAGACCTGATCGGCAATCTCAACTTCGTCCAAGTAGTGTGTGGTGAGGACCATGGTGGTCTTCTCACTACGACGGATCGCGTCAAGGTAGCCAGCGACAGAGCGCCGCGACTCTGGGTCAAGACCGACGGTTGGCTCGTCAAGAAAGAGGACCTGCGGTCGATGGAGGAGTGAGCGCGCGACTTCGAGCTTGCGACGCATGCCCCCGGAATACTTGGAGATCTTCTTGAAGAGGTCGTCGCGATCGAGACCGACCAGCGCACCGAGCTCTACGATTCTGTCGCGATATTCGCGTGGCATGAGAGAGAAGGCGGGACGGTACGCATATGCACCGTAGAGTGCGGCGTGGAACCTGCAGTTCTCCTCACCGGTCAGCGCGCGGTCGAGCGATGGTTTCTGGAAGATGATGCCAACTCGGCGTCGCACCTCCGACTGGTCATGCGCGAGGTCCGCCCCTGCAATCTGCACGCTCCCCGAAGTTGCGGCGAGCGTGGTGGTCAAGATGCTGATCGTAGTGGTCTTCCCCGCGCCGTTTGGGCCGAGCAGTGCGAAGAGCGACCCTTGAGCAACATCGAATGAGACCCCGTCGACTGCGTTCCGGTCAGCGCCCTTATAGCGCTTCACCAGGTCGCGAACGCTGATCGCAGGCGCAGGTGACGTTGAGATAGGGGTAGGAACTGCGAGTGCCATCGCCGCGAGGATAGCAGGGCGCTAGGCTGACCTCATGGGACAAGGCTGGCGGACACTCCGCGCTCTGATTCGCCTCACGCATCCGCTCCCAACGCTGCTGAACGCGATCGCGGCTGCGGCACTCGCCACGGTTGCTGGCGCACCGTCACGCACCGCTGCGCTCGTCGCCTTGACCATGCTTGGGGTGCACACCTTCATTGGCGCAACGAACGATTTCATCGATCGTGATCGAGATGCAGGCCGACCAGAGAAGCCGCTCGCTCGCGGTCAGCTCCCGCCACGCGCCGCACTCCTGGTGGCCGCCGCCGGGTTGACCACAGGGCTGGCTGCCGCCGCACAGGTGAGTTGGCTCACGCTGCTCTTGGCCGCCCTGGGCGCGCTGGTTGGATTCACATACAACGTTTCGATGAAGGGCACGGCGCTCTCATGGCTCCCCTTTGCAGTTGGCGTCAGCATCATTCCCGCGTTTGCCTGGTCAACCGTGAGCAGCGTGATGCCCGCGCCGATCCTGACGCTCTCACTCGTCGCACTGCCGGGTGGCGCAGCACTCGCGCTCCAGAACAGCCTCGCCGACCGTGTCCTGGATGCGGAGCGTGGGATGCGGAGCGTCGCGGTTCGAATCGGCGAAACGCGCGCACTCGGCGCACTCGTTGTGCTGCACGCGGTGACGTTCGCCGCGCTTCTCCTGACCGCACCGAGCAGCACTGCGCCGCTCCTCCTCTCCGTCGCCGGGCTGCTCCTGGTGGCTGGAACCGCTGGGAGCGCATCGCTCTCGCGCTGGACGCGCCAACGCGCGTGGGAGATCTGCGCCGCGGCGCTCGCCCTGGCCGCACTCTCTGTCGCACTGGCGACCGCGGAGGGGGTAGGCTGAGCGAACACCTCATGGGGGGATAGCTCAGGTGGTTAGAGCTC
>JBJTVF010000046.1:0-32896 GCA_046081085.1 Candidatus Limnocylindrus sp. | reverse complement strand
GGAGATCGGCGCCCATGCGTTTCGGTGCAACAGCGCGTTGGCTGCGTGGCCGCCTCCTCGATGAGCTACGTGACGCTGGGCGCGGCGGGATGATTATTCGCGGGGCGCGTGGCGAGCATCCCGCCACCGCCGTCACCGCTACGATCAAGCGACTCTGTGATGAAGGGCTTGCCGAAAAGGTGGCGACCGCCACCTACCGACTCCCGCGTCGCAAGTAGGAGAGGGGCGAGCCGTGACAGATCTTGAGCTGCTTGATGAACTGCTCCTCGACACGATCGTTGAGCAGGAGGGGGAGCAGTTCGCCGCGCTCTATCAAGAGGCGCTCACAACACACTCCGCCCTGGAGACGGCAGACCGCCAGAGTGCACCGAAGCTGATCCGTGCACTGACACTCCGCTTCCGTCTCGCCAGCCTTGCCGAAGAGCGCGGCCGAGCCATTGAGATTGAGGAGGCCGCCAAGAGTGCGGCAGACACTGGGCACCGTTCGGTTCAGACACACTCATTCAGTAACGCGGTACGCGAGGCGTTCGCAGCGGGTGCCTCCCCAGAGAGTATTTGCTCGGAGGTGGCAGGACTCACGTTCAACCCTGTGCTTACGGCACACCCGACTGAGGCGCGCCGACGCACGCTCGTTGCCCTCCTTGGAAGAATGCGCATCCTGCTGGACCGACGCTCTACTGCTGCTGATCCAGCAGAGGCCGCCCTCTGTGTGCGCCGCCTTAGGGAGGAGTTCACCAATCTTTGGCGCACTGGCAGCATTCGCACGCGTCTCGTCACCCCACTCGATGAGGTTCGATCCGCGATGGTCCACTTTGACGGGACGATCTTCCGTCTCGCACCCAGACTCCTCCGTGGGATTGACGAGGCACTTCGGCAACTTGATCCGAGCGAAGGGGAGAGTGGTTCGCGTCCGCCGCACCAGATGCCAAAACTTCGGTGGGGGAGTTGGATTGGAGGCGATCGCGACGGGAACCCAAACGTCACCGCGGTAACCACGCGCGAGGCACTTCGGATCCAGGCAGACCACACACTCCGCGCTCTCGAAGCGGTGGCACTGCGACTCATGTATTCGGTTGCGGCAGCGGTGGACGATGAGAAGCTGCCAGATGCGCTCGTGGCAACGTTGCGTCGCGATGCGACCGAACTTGGAGCGGCCGAGCACGACCTCCACGATCGATTCCCAAACGAACCGTATCGGCGACGCCTCGGCGCAATCGCAGAGCGCCTTTCGCGCACCCGCCGCCTGCGGGTAGCAGGCGAGACGAGCAACGTTGAGGGGGCATATGCAGACTCGGCTCAGCTGGTAGCCGAGTGCCGCGAGCTACGAGACGCGCTTGCGCGGAATCGACTGCAACGCTCCGCCTACGGGGAACTACTTGAGTTTGAGTGGCAGGTTGAGTGTTTCGGATTCCACTTTGCCGCGCTAGAGATTAGGCAGTCACGAGCCGTTCACGCAGCAGCGCTCAGTCTCCTTCAAGGGCTGGATGCGGATGCAACCAGCGATGAGATCGCCTCCCGTCTCGACTCAGAGATCGTGCCAAACGTCACGCTTGGCGAAGTGATTGCAACGATTCGAGTTGCTGCGGAGCTGCAAGGCGTACATGGGAGAGCGGCGCTTGCAAACTACGTGATCAGCGGGTTTGAAGGAGTTGAGGATCTCAAGACGCTCCTCGCCCTCTTCGTCTGGGCGGCCGATGCACGCATCCCCGCGTCGCAGACCGCTGGCGCGCTCCCTGGGGCGCCAGGAGTCAACCTGGTCCCACTCATGGAGTCTTCCGCGACGCTCGCCAAGGCGGGCGCGATTCTGGATGAGCTGATGAGCGACGCAGCCCTTCGCGCGCAGGTGGCTTCGCGTGGAGATCAGATTGAAGTGATGCTCGGATATTCGGACACCAATAAGGAGAGCGGCTATCTCGCAAGTAGCTGGTCGCTCCACCGCGCGGAGGATGAGTTGGTTTCGCGCGCCGCCGCGCACAAGATTCGCATCACGCTCTTCCATGGGCGCGGTGGTGCGATCGGTCGAGGTGGCGGGCCGACGCGCAGGGCGATCATGGGGCAGCACCCAGGGGGACTCGCCGCTGGCTTCAAGGTTACGGAGCAGGGCGAAGTGATCGCATCACGTTATGCGGACCCCACGATCGCGTATCGCGAAGCAGATCAGACGCTTGCTGCCCTCTTCACCGCGCTGCAACCAGCAGCCGCGACGCGGTTACAAGCGGTGGAAGGAGAGTTTGGTGGTCTCCTTGCTCAGTTGGCGCAAGAGTCGGGAGAGAAGTATTCGGCGCTTCTCCGTGGCGAGGAGGGCTTTGAGCGCTTCTTCCGTGCCGCAACTCCGGTCTCTGAGCTTGCGGGGATGAATCTCGGCTCTCGTCCTGCTGTGCGCGGGGCGGCTAAGGCATCCAGCGGCGCTAACGGTCTTGTTGGCTTACGTGCAATTCCATGGGTCTTTGCCTGGAGTCAGGCGCGCATCAACCTCCCCGGATGGTACGGCGTTGGTGTCCTTGAGGCGGCGCTCGCTGACCCACAGCGGCGACCAGCACTCGTTGATGCGTATAAGCGCTGGCCGTTCTTCGGTGCGCTCATTGATAACGCTTCAATGATCCTTGCCAAGACATCACTTGATGTTGCGAAAGAGTTTGCGGCACTTGCGAATCCTGAGGGTGACCCCGCGGTCCGACGCGTCTGGGAGTTGATCCTTGAGGAGCGCGCGGCGGCCGAACGAGGGCTGCTCGCGGTAACTGGGAGTGAGCGGCTGCTCGAGGCTGATCCTGACGTGCAACGCTCCCTTGCGCGCCGCGCCCCCGACCTTGACGCCCTCTCAAGGATCCAGGTGCGCCTCCTCGCGCAGCTACGCGCCAGCAGTGATGAGGGAGAGCGGAAGGAGCTTGCATACCTCGTTCGCTTGTCAGTGAGCGGGGTTGCGGCCGGCTTACGCAACACCGGCTGATTGCGGACTATCCTCTTGGCATGACCAACCGAGGAGCAAGCGAAGGGAAACCGACACGCCGTCGAACAACGCCGCTGACGGCAGTCGAGGCTGACCTTGCCGTTGCGATCACGCCACTACGCGTGCGCTGGGTGGCCAACGCTGCGCTTCGGCCAGTGAGTGCAGCCGCAATGCGTGGCATCCGCGCCAAGGCGGCGCGTCTCGGACTTTCGGCAGAGGAGATCAGCAAAACGGCTGGCGCTGCGATCGCGGATGTGGCTCGAGCGGTCGCTGCGGCCCGAGATCCGAAGCGCCAACTACCAATCTTCATCCTTGCCGGATCTGATCGGGACGCGGTGTATGGGCTTGAGGCGGCGCTTGCACTCGCGGATGGAGAGCGCCGCGTCGTTGTGGCGCTTTGTGGTTCCAAGGCGCGCCCCGAGCATGCAACCGTCGCTGGGGCGTGGGATCGACTTGAGTCAGCGAATCGCGTTGAGCGGTATCGCATTCCGAATATGCGTGAGTCGGCGTATTTCCGTGCCGGACTTGAAGAGGTGGCCGTACTTATTGAATCGCTTGGCGGTGCGCCATCAAACGCAGCACCTCAGGTTCCGTTACTCGCTGGCATTGATCTGCTGCGCCGCGCACGCTCAGCTGGTGTCCCTTGTATTGCCGCGAATGGGCCGATCGGTCTAGATCCGGAGAGCGGTGCGCGCCGACGTGGTGCTCCTGGCGCAGATATCAGCGTGCTCTTTCACCGTCCGTTGACCACGCATCAGACGGCTGCGTCAAAGCGACTCCTCGGCGAAGTGCTGGTGGCACCGATCGGAATCCCAGCGGAAGCTGACGCACTCGCCGTATGAGCCCCTCCCGCCGGAGGAGTCCACTCGCCGCCGCAGCCGCGGTCGCAGTATTCGTGTTGTCACTTCAGCTGCTCAGCACGCTGATCACCCCGCTCGGCGACGCGATCCGGAGACTCCCAGTCGTACCTGCGGCGTTGATTCTCGTCACGCTGCTTGTAGGAGTGCGGCTGATCCGCTCGCGCTAGTCTCGGGTGAGCGCCCCCGCATCAAACGTTCGCTCCGTCCCTGCGCGCAGTCGCGCGATATTGTCGGCATGGGCGTACCAGACGAGAGCTGGCCCAACGATTGAATAGGCGAGTGCCCAGATAGTCAGGCCGTCTGGCGTCTGCATCCGAAGGAAGATCTCTATCGGCGCAAAAGCGGCGACGGCGGCGAGCGACCCTAGTGAGACAATGCGGGTGCGCCAGATGACGATGAAGAAGACTGGCGCGGCTGTGGCGAGCGCGATCGGTGCGATCGCAAGTGCTGTGCCGAAGCCTGTCGCGATTCCGCGCCCACCCTTGAAGCCGACCCAAATGGATCGAGTGGCCCCGACAACGGCGCAGAGTGCAGCGGCCACCTCCATGTCACCCCCGCCACCAAGCGCGCGAACAGCGAGTACCGGCAGTGCCCCTTTCAAGATGTCACCCGCCGAGACGACAGCGGCTCGTCGGCGTCCGAGAGCGCGGAGCGCGTTGGTCCCACCCGTCCTGCCAGAACCGATGGCGCGTGGATCTGGACCGCCAGTGAGTCGCGCCACGATGAGGCCGAAGGGGATCGAGCCCGAAAGGTAGGCGCCCACCGTTGCGACAAGGAGAAGCGACGCGTCCATCGCGGCGGAGAGTAGCAGCGCGCGGCAAGGGTTGGCGGTGAAGCGTAGGATTCACGCATGGCCGACCACGATCTCCTCGTTCTCGGCGGTGGAACGGGTGGCTACGCCGCCGCCTTTCGCGCATCGCAACTCGGGAAGCGGGTGGCGCTCATTGAAGAGGCGAAGGTTGGTGGAACCTGTCTCCACTGGGGCTGTATTCCTGCCAAGGCAATGCTTGAGACTGGCGACCTTCTCGCCAAGATCGGGAAGGCGTCGGATTTCGGCGTTCAGATCACCCCGGCGACTGGCATTGACACAACCGTTGTCGGCGCGCGACGCGACAAGATCGTTGCGCGCATGCACGCGGGACTGAAGAGCCTCTTCAAGAAGAACAACGTAGAGCTGATCACAGGGCGCGCCACATTGATCGGCGGCGGTGCCGTCGAGGTGGCACTTCGCGATGAGAACGGTCCCACCGGCGAGAAGAAGTCGATCAGTACGACTGATATCGTTGTCGCGACCGGTTCGAGCGTGCGTCGCATCGCTGGCCTTGAGACTGATGGACGCGTGATCGTCGATAGCGATCAGATCACCACCGGGACGCTGAAGCCTTCCAGTGTGATCGTGATCGGCGGCGGCGCCGTTGGCTGTGAGTTCGCCTCGTACTTCCGTGATCTCGGCGCCGAGACCACCATAGTTGAGATGCTCCCAGCACTCGTTCCACTGGAAGACCGTGACGCCTCAAAGGAGTTGACGCGCGCGTTCACGAAGCGCGGCATGACGATCCACGTGGCTCATCGCATCAAGGAGGGCTCGCTCGTCAAACGCGCTGATGGTGTGGATCTGCAGATTGAGCCGATCGACGGGGGAGAGGTAGTCGCGCTCAGCGCAGAACTCCTTGTAGTCGCCGCGGGTCGCGTGCCGAACAGCGGGGAGATCGGGCTCGAGAATACGAAGGCCGTGGTGGAGCGCGGCTTCATCAAGGTTGATGCCCAGATGCAGACTGCGGAGCCACACCTCTATGCGGTGGGAGATGTGATCGGTGGGCTGCAGCTCGCGCATGTTGCCGCGCACGAGGGGATGATCGCAGCGCACGCGATCGCGGGTGAGCCGCTGCACGCCATGGACTATGTGAAGCAGCCGCGTGCAACCTACTGCCGCCCCGAAGTCGCCTCTGTTGGCTACACCACCCAAGAGTTGGAGCGAGACGGCGTGCCATTCGTTGCGGGCCAGGTGCCATTCCTCGCCATTGCCAAGGCGCACGTTGGCGGTGATGCCGACGGCTTCTGCAAGGTGCTCCGACACGCGGAGAGTGGCGTCATCCTTGGGGTCCACATGGTGGGGCCGAAGGTGACCGACCTCATCGCCGAGGCGAGCCTAGCGCTGGAACTTGGTGCAACGGCCACACAGCTGGGCGGGACGACGCACCCGCACCCAACGCTCTCTGAGATCGTCGGTGAGGCGGCGCTCGTCTCGATTGGTCGCTCGGTGAACTTCTGATGCGCGAGCTGCCGATCTTCGGTCAGCCGGCGCCGGTAACCGAGCGCCGCCATCCAGATTGGATTCGCTCGAAGGTGCCTGGCGGAGATCGCTATCGCGAACTGAAGCGGCTGATGCGCGACAAGACGCTGAACACCGTCTGCGAAGAGGCGCGCTGCCCGAACATTGGCGAGTGCTGGGACCAGGGGACGGCGACGGTGATGATCCTTGGCGACACTTGCACGCGTGCCTGCGGCTTCTGCGCGGTGAAGACTGGCCGCCCAGCCGGCCTCGACCAAGACGAACCGAGGCGCGTTGCGGAGGCGCTCGCCTCACTCGACCTCGACCATGTGGTGATCACGAGTGTGGCGCGTGATGATCTCCCTGATGGTGGCGCCGCGATCTTTGCGGAGAGCATTCGCGAGCTCCGTCGCCTCGCGCCAGGCACTGGTATCGAAGTGCTTATTCCAGACTTCGACGGTGAAGATGCTCCGCTCCGTGCAGTCATGGAGGCCGCTCCAGACATCCTTGACCACAATGTGGAGACGGTTGAGCGGTTGCAGAAACCAGTGCGCAAACGTGCGCGCTACGACCGCTCGCTGCAGGTGTTGGCACGCGCGAAAGAGATGGCAAGTGAACTCGGCAACCCCGTGCACACGAAGAGTTCGGTCATGGTTGGGCTTGGGGAGGAGCGCGAGGAGCTGCTCGCCACCTTCCGCGACCTTCGCTCGGTTGACTGCGACATCCTGACGATCGGCCAGTACCTGCGCCCGACGATGGAACACCTCCCACTCGTTCGTTACTACACGCCAGAAGAGTTCGCCGCGCTTCGTGATGACGCGCTTGCGATGGGCTTCAAGCACGTTGAGGCGGGTCCGCTCGTGCGCAGTTCGTATCACGCGCGTGATCAGGTGCCGAGCGACTCACCAGCGCTGCGCGGACGTCGTGCTCGCGACGCCGCCACCGCGGGCGCTGCGCGCGGCGACGCGGCATGAGCCCTCGCAGAGCGGCGCCGAAGCGTGTGATGAAGGCGAAGATCGAGAAGCCGCGCGGCTTCGGCACGCTGAGCCCCGCAACGCCAATTGCGGAGCTGCACTGCCACCTTGGTGGCTCGGTCACCCCAGCGATCATGTGGGGGATTGCACACGCGCAGGGGATCCGCCTCCCTTCAAAGGACTATTGGGCCTTCCGCAAGATGATCACGGCGGGCTCCAAGCGAACGCGCAGCTTCAATGGATACCTCGACCTCTTTCACTGGACGGAGCTGATCCAGTCATCGCCGATCGCGGTGGAGCGTTCGGTCTACGAAGTGGTAGCCGGCGCGTACAGGAAGAACCACATCACCACCATGGAGTTGCGTTTCAACCCGATGAAGCGCAACCGGAACGGTGAGCAGGACCTCGACCACATCATCGCCGCCGCCATCCGCGGGGCCGATCGCGCCGCACTCGAGTACCCGGTGAAGCCGGGGATCATCCTGATCCTTGATCGCGAGTTCACACTGCGACAGAACGAGATCATCGTTGAGAAGGCGATCGCCTGGGCGAGCCGAGGGATCGTCGGGATCGACATTGCAGGGCGTGAGAGCGCCAACTTCAAAGTGGCCGAATACAAGCGCATGTTCCGCGCTGCGCGGAAGGCGGGCCTCGGCATTACCGTGCACACGGGAGAGTCAGGGCCGGTGAGCGAAATGCTCGAAGTGGTGAAGCAGTTGGAGCCGGACCGCATTGGCCACGGCGTGAAGGCGGCAGGGGATACGAAGACGATGAAGGCGCTCGCAGAGCGGAAGATCGTGCTGGAGATCTGCCCAACCTCGAACTTGATGACGAAGGTTGTCTCCGACTGGGAGGAGTTCCGCCAGATCTTCACGCGACTGCGCGAAGGGAAGGTCCGATACGCGATCGGCACCGATGGTCCTGAGATGCTGCAGACGTACATCCGCGACGAGCTCGCCGCCCTCGGACGGCACGGGATCCTTTCTGTGGCCGAGCAGGAGGCCGCCGCTGCAACCTCAATCAAGGCGTCGTTTGTGAAGGGTGCCGCTGCGGCGGCGATCCCGCGTAGCGAAGGGGCCGTGCCGCGCGTCAGTCGAGAAGAGTCGTAGTCCTACTCGCCAGCAGCGTCGCGTACGGCGGCTCGGATCGCATCAGCCACAACTCCCGCGGGCACACCTTCGGTCACCAGCACATACGGGGAGGCATCCACCATCAGCAGAGCTGCAGGATCACCGATCCATTCCGCGGCGCATGCATCCACCGTTGAGCGCAGCTTCTTGTAGCTCTCGTCGTTCCTGAAACGGTAGATCCGCGTCGGCACCGCATGCTCGAGCCCGCCGCCTGAGAGTTGGAAGGCGATCGCCATGGGGACTAACCCTTGGTCGCTGCAGCCAGGATCGCCGCTCACCACGTTGGCGACGGAGAACTCTCGTGCTGCGAGCTGCTCAACGAGTCCATTGAAGTTGGTCGGCGTGGCCGACGGATCGCCTCGCGCGTCATCCAAGACTGAACCGCACGCGCTCGCCGTGAGCAACAGGGCGGCTGTCATGAGCGTTAGAGTTGACCGTGGCTTCATGTGGCAAGCGTACACCGCAGGTAGAATCACCTCATGAGTGACGTCCGAGCATTCAGGGCAACGCGATACGCCATCGGTGAGGCTGGCTCAGCGCGCGGTGTCCTGGACGGACTTCTCAGTCCACCTTATGACGTGATCAGTGCTGATCAGCGGCGTGCGCTGCTCTCAGCAGAGCCCAGCAACTCAGTTCTCTTGGACCTCCCCCTGCGTGAAGAGGGTGAGGCTGATGGCGCGCAATACAAGCGAACGGCAAGCACCTGGTCCGCCTGGCGCAGAGACGGCACGCTTGTAGACGACGAAACACCGCAGGTCTACCTGTATGAGGAGCGGCCAGAAGTTGGCAGCTCAATTCGCGGCGTATTCGCCGGGATCCCGATCGGCCCCTATGGACGCGAGACTGGGATCTTGCGACACGAGTCCACGCTGAGCGGACCCAAAGCGGATCGGCGTGCACTCATCGCAGCGGTCCAGGCAAACCTTTCGCCCGTGATCTTGTTGCGGGCAGGGGGATTCAGCGAGTTTGCCGCGGTGGCAGATGCGGTCGCGGACACGGCACCATACGCATCTGGTCGCACCCCCTCAGGTAGTGCGTTTAGGCTCTGGCGCCTTGCACCAGACTCCGTTCACGGTGCGGCGCTCGTTGCATGGGCGAACGGCACTGATCTGGTGATTGCGGATGGCCATCACAGATACGAGACGGCACGTGACTACGCGGAGAGTGGCGGCCTCAGCAGCGCGCTCGGTCTCATTGTGGAGTCTGATCGCCACGCTCCGGCGCTCTACGCCACCCACCGCATCGTCCCCGCAGCAGATCCGTCAACGCTTCTTGCGAAGCTTTCCGCGTCGCCGCTCGTTGCGCATCACACCGTCACGACGAGCGAGCAGCTCATCCAGCGATTCGCAGATGGCGCGCCAACGGGCCCAGAATTGGAGATTGGCGTAGTGACCCAGAACGGCGCAGCCCTGCTGCAACTCGATCGTGCGGCGATCAGCGCGGCACTCCCAGGGCGATCCGCCGCCTACCGATCACTTTCGGTAACCGCACTCGCCGTGCTGATTGATCAGGCGCTCGGGATCAATGCGGCCGCGGCGACCGCTGGCGCCCTGCGCTATGTCCAAGGTTCTGCCGCGGCGGTGGAGAGCGCGCTCAACGATCCCGCGCCGAGTGCGGCGCTCCTGCTGCACGGGGAGCGACCAGAACAAGTGGTGGCGGTGGCAGAGGCGGGTGAGACGATGCCCCAGAAGTCGACCTTGTTCGCTCCGAAGCCTCCGACAGGGCTCCTCTTCCTCGCCCACGAAATCAACCGCCTCGGCTGACTCGCTGCTAGACTCTCCTCGTTCGGGCTTTGCCCGTATCTGGCGCATTCGTCTAGCGGCCTAGGACACTGCCCTCTCAAGGCAGAGATCACCGGTTCGAATCCGGTATGCGCTACCACTAGCCCACGGGCAATCTAAGCACGAAAGTGGCTCTATTGAGGGCGCTAGGTACCTCCTTGTACCCCTCCAGGACGCCGATTTCGTGCTCGCGAAGCCCTCTTTCGAGGCGCCCTCTAGAGTTGAGGAATGGAGCAATCGATCCCCCTCCTCCGACTCGGCCGGCTGCTCCGCTCGAGCGCACCCCGCCCGAACGATCCGCTCGCGACCGCGATCACCCTCGCGATCGCCGGTGCCGCCGCCTGGGCCGGGGTGATCCACCTCGGGCTCGGCTCGCTGCTCTTCACCCTCAACGGGATCGGCTTCCTCGGGAACGGGGCGCTCCTCGTCGCGACCCTGCTCGTACCCCGGCTGCGCTACCGGGTCCGCAGCTACGTCGCTGCCTGGCTCGCCCTCTACGCCGCGCTCACGATCGGCGGCTACGTCGCCGACGGGTCGCCGCAGTCGCCGGCGGCGATCGCCGCGCTCTTCGCCGAGGGTGGGATGATCGTCGGTGCCGCCGCGCTCTGGGTCGCCTACCAGCGCGCCTACGCCCGCCGGGTCGCCGCCGTCGATGAGCCGCGCGAGCACTGGGTGAGCGCCCCCTCGATCGCCCCGTTCCTCGGGGCGGCGCTCGGCGGCGGGCTCTTCTTCTTCCTCGCCGCGAACCCGTGGTCGGGGATCAGCTGCGAGCCCGATCCCGCTTCCGCCGCCGACATCGCCGCCTGCGATCTCCTCTTCGACCGGCGGGAGATCGCCATCGCCGCAGGCCGTACGACGCTCACCTTCGAGAACCGGGTCACGGTGCCGCACAACGTCGCGATCCACGAGGGCTCCCCGACCGCGGTCGGTGCCGAGCTCTGGCGCGGCGAGCTCCTCGCGGGTCCGGCGAGCGTCGACTATGCACTCCCGACGCTCACGCCGGGGAGCTATGCCTTCGTCTGCTCGATCCACCCGCTCATGGTCGGCACGCTTCGCGTCGAGTCGGCGCCGTAGGCCGCTACGGCGCCTCGATCTTCCCGAGCTGGCGGCGGAAGCGGGCGAGCTGAGGGAAAGAAACCGTACTCACTTTGTGCTCGTGTGTGAGTTGCGTACTCCTCGCAACTGGTTGCGCTACCACCACTGCGCGGCGGTGTCGCGGACATGGTCCTCGGTTGCCTTCGCGTATTCCACTACACTCGCACCATGAGTGATGAACGGCCTGTGGAAGGGACCCCCCTTGACCGACGCATCCTCCACGAGCTGGAGCCCGAGGCCGCTCGGCTGCTGAATCGCCACATTGGCGTCGCCGAAGAGTGGTTCCCGCACGAATACATTCCATATCGACTCGGCCGGGACTTCGACAAGGAGCCCTGGACGCCAGATCACCCGCGTCTGACGGGGGTGGCGCAGACCGCGTTCGAGATTGGCCTGCTGACGGAAGACAACCTTCCGAGTTACCACCGACTTATCCATGGGATGTTCGGCTCGGGCGATGGTGCCTGGCTGAACTGGGTGGGTCGCTGGACGGCAGAGGAGGGGCGGCACGCCATCGTACTTCGTGACTACTTGACCGTCACCCGAAACATTGATCCAGTGATGCTGGAACGAGGCCGCATGACTCAACTTCAGACCGGCTACGACCATCCATTCCCCGACACGCTGCACGGACTCGCATACGTCGCGTTCCAGGAGCTCGCGACTCGAATCGCGCACCGCAACACTGGCCGCTATTCGGATGACCCGGTCGCGGACAAGATCATGGTCCGCATTGCAGCCGACGAGAACCTGCACATGGTCTTCTACCGCGACATGTTGAAAGCGGCAATTCAGATCGAACCGTCCGCCGCGGTGCGGGCGATCGTCGACGAGGTCCTTGCATTCCAGATGCCTGGTGCCGGAATTCCGAATTTCCTTCGAAAGGCGGCCGACATCGCGAAGGCGGGAATCTACGATCTGCGCGCCCATCGCGACGAGGTGCTCATGCCAATCCTCCGCTTCTGGGGCATCTTCGAGCTCACAGGCCTCGACGCAGCGGCCGAGCAGGCGCGCCAGCGACTGCACGAGCATCTCGAGAAGCTTGAAGTCTCTGCTCGTCGTTTTGAAGAGCGCCTCACATCCTCCTCGGTGCCGCGACTAGGCTCCGCCTAGGGCGGGCGCTCTCGACTCCTCCCCTTGAGTGGCGCGAGTCGCGATGTCTCCGATTGATAACGTCGTGATCACCTTGGTCGCCGTCCTGGCGAGGAACAACGTCGACCCGGCGGTTGCGTGTTGCGGCGATCCCGAGGGGGGCGTGTGGCCGTAGCCCCAACGCATACACGCCTCGCCGCATTCAACGCTGGCGGACTCGATGTTGAGGTGCACTGTTGGAACATCCCGTACCTGGTCCCATTCCGCATCGCGCGACCTGACCCAAACGAAGAGAGTTCGCGCACTGCCTTCGTGCACATCACCGATCGTGCCACCGGCCTTGAAGGGTGGGGAGAAGGGTGCGCAGATCCGT
Organism: Candidatus Limnocylindrus sp.; assembly: GCA_046081085.1. Taxonomy (GTDB): domain Bacteria; phylum Chloroflexota; class Limnocylindria; order Limnocylindrales; family Limnocylindraceae; genus Limnocylindrus. Next base: position 20,372 of record JBJTVF010000046.1, on the reverse strand, counting down.
ACTACGGTGACACCCCAGAGACGATCGCCGCGGTTGCGCCACTCCTCTTCTCGGTCGCGCTCCCCGCAATTGAGGCGGCACTTGCTGAAGCGGGTGGTTCAACCACTGGTTCGGGTTACGCAGTGGCGCGCGGTTTGGCGGGCATCAGCGGTCGTTCCGCCGACGCCCTCGCGCCGATGAGTGCTGCGATGGATCTCACGCTTGGTCATCACGGCGCTGCCAAGTCGGCAATAGAACAGGCGCTACAAGATCTGCTCGCTCGTTCCGCGAACACTTCACTGCGACGTTTTCTCGGCGCACCAGAGACGATCGGTCATACGAATCTCACCATCGGAATTGCGCCAGTTGACGAAATGGTGGCGCGAGCGGCTGCCGCAACGAAGTATCCGAGCCTAAAGCTCAAAGTGGGCCTAGGTGGCGAAGAAGAGCTGCTGCGCCAAGTGCGCGAGATTTATCATGGGCCACTGCGCCTTGACGCCAATTGTGGGTGGAGCATTGAGCGCGCCCTTGAGTTGCTCCCGCTCATTGAGCGCAGCAACGTTGAGCTGCTGGAGCAACCGTTGCAGCCAGGGAGGCTCAAGGACATGGCGGCACTCGCCGCCGCCACTGAGATCCCTGTGATCGCTGACGAAGACTGCATTCAGTACGACGACATCATTGAGATGGTGGGCCTGGTCGATGGAGTCAACTTGAAGCAGGTAAAGATCGGAGGCCTCGGGCCATCGCTGCGCGGTTTCCGACAGGCAGAGTCTCTGGGCCTGCGCCGCATGCTCGGCTCCATGGTCGAGACGAAACTGGGCACAGCTGGTGCCGCAGCAGTGGCTGGAGCTGCAGAGTTCCTTGACCTCGACGGCCCGATCGGCCTTATCGGCGATCCGTTCACCGGCTTGAATCTTGACGACGACTGCCGCTGGGTACTGAATGATGATCAGTGGGGGAGTGGCGTGACGTTTAACCCTGTCGCGCTCGAATAGCGATTAGGCGCGGATGCGCCTCCGAGCCATCTCCCCCTCAATTTGGCGCTCCGCCTCCACGTACTGGTCGATCTCGTCGCGGAGCTTGTTCGCCTCAGGGGTATAGAGGTGGACTTGCTGCTGGAGGATGTAGGAGAGGCGCCTTGAGGTCATGCGGCAGTGGTCCAAGTTCTTCATCAGGACCAGGGGGTCCATGGAGGCCAGCTCGGTTGCGTCGTACATGGCCTGCATGTCGCTATTCTAGCCCAGAGGCCCCGTAGCTCAGTGGATTAGAGCAGCTGCCTTCTAAGCAGTTGGTCGCAGGTTCGACTCCTGCCGGGGCCGCCAACATCTTCTGCGATACTCACCCCCATGAGTCATGTTGCATCAGGGCTACGAGAGGGTGTCCCCGGCTCACCTGGGAGTGCCGTTGGTCCTGTTTGGACGCTCCCCGCATCGGTGCTAGCCCCCGTTTCACGAAGCGCAGCAACTGTTGACGAGGCGATCGCGGCGCTCGCCACGGCCGCGGCTCAACTCGCGGAGCTCGCTGTCACGCGCAGAGCCGCAGGGGCGAGTGACGAGGGCGAGATCTTCTCCATGCAGTCGGCAATGGCGCAGGATCCTGCACTTGCTGCGGCAGTGAGGGAGGCAGCGAAATCTGGCGCGGATGGCGTCGCTGCGCTGATTGCAGCCGGAGAAGCCCAGGCCGCACTGCTCGCGTCGCTCCCAGACGAATACCTCGCGGCGCGTGCCGCAGATGTCCGGGATGTTGCTTCGCGCGCGGCACGGATCTTGGCGGGGACTACCGTTCCGCTCCCGGGTCGGCCCGTGATCTTGGTCGCGGACGATCTTCCGCCCAGCGTGTCGGCGGAGATTCCACGCGAGCACTTGGTCGGCATTGCGCTGCGCGCCGGCTCGCGCACCGCGCATGCGGTGATCTTGGCGCGCGCCGCTGGAATCCCATGCATTGTCGCGGCGCGCGAACTTGAGGTTGACGGCTCACTTGATGGAGTCAAGGCGATCCTTGACGGCGCGGCTGGGACACTCTTGCTTGCGCCAAGCCCTGGAGATCTCGCATCCGCAAAAGCGGCTCAGCAGAAAGGCGCCGCGGATTCTGCGCGACGCGCAGGACTCCGTGGAAGGCCAGTGGTGCTAAGTGGCGGTCGCCGAGTGCACCTCTACGCAAACATCGGATCCGCAGAAGATGCGTCACGTGCGGTTGAAGTTGGCGCGGAGGGCGTCGGCCTCCTTCGATCCGAATTTCTCCTGCTGGATCGTGAAGCCCCACCCGATGAACGAGAGCAGACGCGCGCGTTCACCAAGATCTTCGAGGTGCTCGGTTCGGGCCGTCCGCTGACGCTGCGACTCGCTGACATCGGAGGCGACAAAGAAATCCCTTACCTCCGACTCCCACATGAAGCGAACCCGTTCCTCGGCGTGCGCGGGTATCGGCTTGCGATGGTCAAGGATCGACCAGATCTGCGCGCGCTCTTTGCGTCTCAAGTGGCGGCGGCGCTTCGTGCAGCGGCGGCTACCTCAGGAGTGTTGCGAATCATGGCGCCGATGATTTCGGTCCGCGCAGAGGTGGACGATCTTCTCGCGCTCGTCGCTGCAGTTCGCGCCGACCTCATGGCGCGAGGCGAGACTGACGCGGCCGCGTACCCTGCGGCGGTCGGCATCATGATCGAAGTCCCCGCTGCTGCGCTGACGGTGGCTGAACTCGCAACTGGACTCGACTTTGTCAGCATCGGGACGAATGACCTGACGCAGTACGCCATGGCAGCAGACCGCGTCAATCCCGCACTCGTTGCGCTGCAAGATGCTGCATCCACTGGGGTTGTGGCGCTGCTTCGTGCCGTCGCCGAGGGGGCTGCGAAGGGAGGCATAGAGGTCGGCGTCTGCGGGGAGCTGGCGGGCACCGTAGCAGGAGCCAAGCTCCTGGCTGGAATCGGGATCTACGAACTATCCATGGACCCTGCGGCGATTGACGAGATTCGTGAAGGACTACTGAGCGCCTAAGCGCACCACTTACGCCTACTTTGTGCAATCGCACGAAGAATCGCGAGCGGTTCTTAGCGTTTTGCCCATATTTGCCCCTTGTCGTGTGTCGCTGACGCCCATAGGGTGAAGTCGACACGACGCGGGCCGCTTCGGCGGCCACTCCAGGCGGCGCGGAGGCCCCCCGGAGGTGGAGGTCCGGTCGGCCGACCGATCTGATCGGCCTAGGGGAGGGAACCATGGCGAGTATTGCCAAGTACTTCCAGCTCAAGAAGCGTGGCACCACGGTGGAGACAGAAGTCCGCGCCGGGGCCACCACGTTCCTTGTGATGGCGTACATCATCTTTGTCAACGCGAACTATGTTGGTGCTGGTGCAGCGGGAGGCGCGATCGGTGCTGCTGGCGCACCGAGCGCTGAAGCAATCTTTGCGGTCACCGCACTCGGTGCTGGACTGCTCACGATCCTCATGGGCGTGGTTGCGAACTATCCGTTCGCGCTCGCGGCGGGGATGGGTCTCAATGCCGTCGTCGCATTTCAGCTGATCCTCGGACTCGGCCTTACGTGGGCGGAGGCGATGGCGGTGATCGTCTGGGAGGGGATCTTCATCACGATTTTGATGCTTACCGGATTCCGCAAGGCAATCCTTGAGGCGATCCCACTCAACCTGAAGCGCGCGATCGCCGTAGGCATCGGGCTCTTCCTTCTCTTGATCGGACTCTTCGAGGCGAATGTCGTCGTGAAGTCGTTCGCGGGCACTGTGCCGCTCGGACTCTTCTCGGGAATCGGCTTCGGTGGTGTTGAGGTCCCGGTAGCGGATCTTCCGCACCTCGCGATCTTCGGCGCGGGCCTCCTCACGGCGCTCGCACTGATCCGCCGGCCGGGTGGCCTGCTGATCTCGATCGGGGTAGGGACCTTGGTCGCACTCATCCTCGGAGTCTCGTCGCTTCCGTCGAGTTTCATCAGCCCGCTCGACGCCTCAAATTTCGTGGGCATCGGTCAGGCCTTCGGTGCAATGTTCACCGTCTGGTCTAGCGGCGCGGGCTTCCTTGCGGTCGCACTCGCAGTCTTCTCCATTATGTTGAGCGACTTCTTCGATACAGCAGGCACCATGGTCGGCCTTGGAGCTCGCGCGGGACTTCTTGACAACAAGGGTCAGCTCCCGGGTTCGAATCGCGTGCTGCTTGTTGACTCTATCGCGGCTGCAGCGGGCGGCGCACTTGGCGTCTCGTCCAACACGACGTACATTGAGTCTGCGGCCGGCATCAAGGAGGGTGGTCGTACCGGCCTCACGAGCGTTGTGACTGGCGCCCTCTTCCTTGCGGCGGTGCTGCTCTCGCCGATCGCTGGGATCGTACCAGCGGCGGCAACGGCGCCAGCGCTGGTAATCATCGGCTACTTGATGTTCGAAGCGATTCGCGACGTGCAGTGGAAGGACGCTACGGACGGATTCCCGGTGCTCGCGACGCTGATCGTGATGCCGCTTTCGTACTCGATCACCGATGGCATCGGCGTGGGATTCCTCACGTACGGCATCTTGAAGGTGACGTCGGGGAAGGCGAGCGACGTGAAGCCGCTCTTCTGGGTCTCCATTGCCGCGTTCGTTGTCTACTTCCTGGTGAAGCTCGGCATCATCGCGGTCTGACACACGTTTAGCCCTCGTGGGCAGAAGAGGCCGGTCCCTTCGGGGGCCGGCCTCTCGCTTCTCTGTAGGATTCAGCGAGAGGGATCCAATCGAGCGCATGGGGGGAGTCGAGATGAGAGTGCACCGAGCTATCAGCGCGATGACAGCGCTCGGCCTTGCGATCCCGATGCTGCTTACGGCAGGGTCGGCACACGCCCATCAGCCGGTCGTGGTAGACAGCGAAACGATTGAAGTTGTTGACCCCGAGATCTCAAAGGCTTACTACGGCGTGCTCTCAGGCGCAGCGCACACCTACATGATCACATCGGATATTGAGTTTGACCTCTACGTTGGGATTCTTGTGCCAGATAGCGAGACGCCGAAGCGGGACGTCAAGGCGGAGATCTTCCGTGGTGACGAGCTGCTGGAAACGCTCGGCGGAGTTGACGCGGAGTGGGTGACCTTCTACGAGCCCTTCGCGCAAAACACCTATTGGGATGGCGGCGAGTTCCGCCTCCGTGCAGCGCCCGGGGTCTACTCCGTACGGATCTCAAGTCCGGACAACGCGAGCAAGTACTCACTCGCGATCGGCGAGATTGAATACTTCGGTCTCGAGGATCGAGCCAACGCACTCGCCGTTCTTCCAAGCATTCAGCAGGAGTTCTTCGGCATTTCAGCGATTGAGCTTGTAGGCACGCGTTACGGTCTGCTCAACCTCCTCGTGATTTATGCTGTCGCGCTGATTACCGCGCTGCTCTACACCGTGACCCTACGCCGACCGCTAGCACGATTGATTGGCGGAAGACTGCGGGGGATCGACAGGCGGTTCCGCATGGCGGCTGCGGTCGCGCTGTTTGCCGTTGCGATCACAACAACGTGGAGTCCGCTGCTGCTCTTCGCCTCAGGGCTGCTGATCTTTGAGGCACTATTCAGCCGGTCTGGAGTTGCCGAGGCAAATAGAAGCTGAAGCAGAGTGCTGCGTTAGGAAATCTGTCCCGCTTCGCTTGGTGGGAGGGGGAGACCAAGATGCTTCAGGATCGTGCGGCTGGCGATGTAGCCGGAGAGCATGACCAGAGGGATGCCGCCGCCCGGCTGTGAGCCGCCACCGGCGAAGAAGGCGTTGGCGATATCTGGCGAGGCGTTGGCGGGGCGGAAGTAGGCGCTCTGGAAGAAGCTCGCAGCTAAGGCAAAGATTGAGCCGTCGTGGCAGTACTGCTCGCGCTCAAATTCGAGCGGCGTCCAGTCGGCCTGCTCTTCAATCTCTTCTGGCTTCAGGCCGGTGCGCTCGCAGACGCGGTTGATAGTTGCCTCGCGGTACTCGTCACGGTGCTCCTCCCACCAGCGCCGATCCTTCAGCGGCGGAACTGGAGTCAACACGTAAAGCGCGGTGCGTCCGTCGAGCCGCGCGGTTGGATCTGTGGCCGCGACGTTCTGGATGTAGAGCGTAGGATCACCGCTCGGCACGGGTGAGCTGATGATGCGGTCGAGCTCGTCGCTAGGGTTCTCCGGGTGCCAAACGGTGTGATGGGCGAGGTCCGGGAAGGTGCGCTTCACGCCGAGGTGCAGGATGTAGGCGCTTGATGACGGCGTGATCCTCTTGAAGCGCTGGCGGCTGAGCGCGCCGAGGTTCTCTTCGCCAATCAGATCACGATTCGCGTGGACGATGTCGGCGTTGAAGAGCACCGCGTCCGCTTCAATGCGCTCTTCGCCAGGTTGATTCGGCGCGGCAGGGCCTGTGCCGAGCGTTCGTGGTTGTGCGCTACGTGGCGCGATGCGGAGTGCGCTGATGCGCTTGTCGCTGATGACGCTCCCGATCGCGTCGGTGCCGTAGCGGAACTCCACGCCGAGTCGGCGGGCGAGGCGCTCCATGGCAAGTGGCGCTTCGTGCATTCCGCCTTCCGGGTGCCAGGTGCCGAACTTCGCTTCGATGTACGGAATTGAAAGGAATGCACCAGGGACGCTCTGAGGCGTTGAGCCGAGATAGATAGACTTGTAGCGCATCACGTGACGAATGCGTTCGTCGTGGAATGTGGCGTTGATGCGGCGGCTATACGGCGTGGCCGCATCGAGACGAATCCCTGCGAGCCACGACATAGGCGCAAGGAGGCTCAAGGGGCTGAGCGTCTTGCGGAAGAAGGTCCCGTCGAGCTCGCGCCAGAGCTTCTCGCCGCGACGCATGAACGCAGGGATCCCTGCCGCATCACGCGGATCGAGCGCGCCAAAACTTGCGGCGAGTTTGGCGAGATCGCTCGATGTCTCCAGGACGCTGCCGTCCGCGAAGAAGGTGCGCGACGCTGGCTCAACGGGGAGGAGGGTCAGATCGTCGCTGCGCCGTGCGCCGGCAGCGGACCAGAGTTGATCGAAGAGTTCAGGGAGGGTGAAGATGGTGGGACCGCTGTCCCAACGGTACGGACCGATCTCACGGCGCCCCATCTTCCCGCCAGGCCGCGTGCCGCGCTCAATGACGGTGACGCGGACTCCGGCGGCAGCGAGACGGATGGCGCTTGCAAGACCGGCGAGTCCCGCGCCGACAACAACGACGCGCTTCGCTGCCGTCACGCTCGTTGACGTGCGCGGAGTACGGATCGACCCACAGATGCGCCGAGCGCGATGAGGGTGCCGACGATCGCGGTGGCACCGGCAGCAACTGCTGACTCGAACGGGACTTGGAGCATCACGAGGATCGTGATGGAGGCGCCGATCACCACGTTCGTGATCAAGAAGAGCCGATACAGTCGTCGTCCTGCCTCGCCGGTGGCGTCGCGGCCAATCATCGAGAGCGAGAGGTAGGGGAGGGCGAGCGCGGCGGCGAGTGGCGTACCAGCTAGGCTTGCGGCTCCCACGCCGACGAGGGCGAACCAGACGGCGGAGAAGATCGCCGTGTTTTGACGTCCAAGCAAGACGGCAATCGTGCGCACGCCTGCGGCGGCATCTTCATCGCGATCCGTGATGGTGGTGAGTGCATGCGCGCCGATCCCCCAGGCGGCAAAGACGAGTACCTGTGGCGCGATCAGTTCAGTGCCACCAGCAGCATGGATGCCAACCTGGAGCGGGATTGCGTAGAGCACGTTCGTGAGTGAATCAAGGATGGGTCGTCCCTTCAAACGTGTTGGTGGTGCGTTGTAGGCAGCTGAGAGGAGGAGAAGAAGGCCAAGTGAGGCGAGTGCGAGCGGCGGGAACTGGACGGCGGTGAAGGCGAGGAACGGGACGAGGAGGAGCGTGCTGATGAACGCGTGTCGAGCGAGCAGCGGCTTCGGTGTCAGTGCCCCTTCAACACCGCCTTTGCGCGGATTGCGCGCGTCGGTCTCGAAGTCGAAATAGTCGTTCGGCGCATGGAGAAAGTAGTTGTACGGGAAGAGGAAGAAGACGAAGAGGACTAGGTCGCGTAGCTGCACCGCACCTTGGGTGGCGAGTAGACCCCAGAGGAGTGGCATCGAAGTGTTCAGCCAGAGGAGTGGGCGCGAGATCTCCACCGCCTTGATCACGTTCTGCATAGGTCCATCGTAGGGGAGCGGGCTACACTTGGTTCCTGATGAATGCAGGCGTGAGTTCTACATGAGGAGGGGGACTAGGAGCCCGCACGAAGTGCTCGGCCTTGCGCCTGGTGCGTCTGCCGAAGAGATCCGGACTGCACGGCGCAACCTCGCTCGAACGCATCATCCAGACAACTTTTCGGGTGACACGGCGGGAGCGCGAAAGGCGACGCGTGAGATGGCACTGATCAATGCTGCCGTCGAGGCGCTGCTCGCTGAGGTGTGGGCTACCGAGGATCCTGCGATGACTCCGCCCCCGCGCGGCGGCCATCGACCAGAGGCGCCCGTGACGGGTCGCGTGGAGTTCACGCAGGCACCGCAGTTCAATGCGCGGACGAGCGAGCCGACCCGCGTGAGCTGGCGACCTGAGGCGGAGTGGCCGGCGCGTCCAACCGCCGAGCTGCGCAGTTCACGCGTGGGGACCCCGGCGGGACCGGTGCGCCGTCGCGTTGATCCTAAGGTTGCGGCACGACCGCGCATCTCGCTGGAGGCGGCACGTGCGGTGCGGTTCACCTTCGGTCGATACGCAGGTGCCACGGTGGATGCGGTCGGTCGACGTGACCCTGGCTATCTGGCCTGGTGCGTGGACAACGTGCGGCGTGATCCTGAACTCGCGCAGGCGGCCGATCGAGTTCTCGATCATCTCGCAAATGAGTATGGTGTCACGCGTCCAGCACGTGGCAGCCTCTTCCGACCGTCGCCGGTTGCATTTGATGGAGGTGCTGACTGATGGTGCGCGCACGGATTGCAACGCTGCTCCTCCTCTCGATGCTTGCCGCAGCGTGTGCGCCGAGCACTCCTCCTGACGGTTCACTCCCGTGCGATCCGACCATTGATGTACAGCGCGCTGTCGGCTTTGATGCGACGCTCGAGGCCACGATCCCTCTCGCCGCATTCAGTGAGACGCCGAGCGAGGTCGACTCAGGGCGTGAGTGTTCGGAGAAGCGGCTCGGCCCGCTCTGGGGATCTGGCGTCCGCGAACTGCGCTCCGCTGGCGCGCTCTTTGAGCGGGATGGTCTAACCGGATTCTCGGTCGTGACCTATCAAGGTGTGGGCCTTACGCTTGATGCGCTTGCATTCGCATTTGAGCGAGGCGCAGCGACCGGACGAAAGACGCAAGATATTCGCGTTGAGTCAGAGCAGGTTGGCGCGTGGGAGGGGAGTCGAATGACGCTGCTCAACGGAGATAAGCGCCAAGTGATTGTGCTCTTTCAGGTTGCGGGCGAGCGTGACCGCGTGCGCGGACTCCTGACGTCTGACCTCTCAAATGCGGAGATCGATGATCTTCTTGCGAGGTACGAGTCGGCGCTGCGTTAGCGCCGCGCTACTTGGCGGCGAGCTCCTTGAGTCCGAATCGCGATTCGAGCTGCTCGGCAGTCTGGAATCCGACTGCGCCAACCGGCTGGGCCCCAGCCCCCTTAAAGAAGGCGATCGTTGGAATGGACATGATGTTGAAGGCCCGCTGCAGGCTCGGGTTCTCGTCGACGTTAACCTTCACGATGTCGACCTTGCCCTCGTACTGCGCGGCAAGCTTCTCGAGTTCAGGGGCGACGAGTTTGCATGGACCGCACCATGGCGCCCAGAAGTCCACGATGACTGGGCGCGACGCATTGGCGACATCCGCCTCGAACGATGCATCCGTGGTGTGCTTGATCTCTGCCATCTCTGATGTCGCCTCCACTCTCAGCGGCGTGCTGCCGCCATTCGCCCCAAGTCTACCGACCTTCCGCTCCGAGGGTGCTTGGGGGCGGGGTAGGATGGGTCCATGACAGTACGTGCAGCACCGATCCGAGTTCTCATCGCGAAGCCCGGTCTTGACGGCCACGATCGCGGCGCGAAGGTGCTTGCCCGAGGCCTACGTGATGAAGGGTTCGAAGTGATCTATACGGGCATTCGGCGTACGACCGACGCAATCGTTGCCGCTGCCATCGAAGAGGACGTGGATGTCGTCGGCTGCTCGATCCTCTCCGGTGCCCACGCCACACTCCTTCCAAAAGTGGTCGCCGGACTCCGAGAGGCGGGGGCGGCCGATGTGTTGGTGGTTGCGGGTGGGATCATTCCCGAAGAGGATCGAGCCGGGCTCGAGGCGGCTGGCATCTCTGCGATCTTCGGCCCGGGAAGCACTATTGCGGAGATCGCCACGTACCTGCGCGCCAATGTCCGACGCCCATAGTCCGCGGGGCACGGCCCTGCGCAGTGCGCGAGAGCTGGCGCAGGCGATCACTACGGTGGAACGCGGCGGCGCGAGTGCCGATGCGCTGATCCAGGAGGCGCTGGCGCATCTTGCAACGGCCACAGGTCCCGCTGCGCGTGTCATCGGCGTCACCGGTCCTCCAGGCGCGGGGAAGAGCACACTCGTCGGTGCACTCGCGGATCGCGCGCGCGAGGGGGGGCGACGGGTCGCAATCCTCGCGGTTGATCCATCATCGGCGGTCAGTGGGGGTGCGCTGCTTGGTGATCGCGTGCGCGTGGAAGAGCGACCAGATGATGATGGTCGCTTCATGCGCTCCATCGCAACACGGGGGAGCGGGCGCTCCCTCTCGCACGCCGCCGCCGCTGTGTCGCTGCTGATTGAGGCGGCAGGATTTGATCTCGTCTTCATTGAGACAGTTGGTGCAGGACAAGCCGACCTCGGCATCGCGCAACTCGCCGATCTCGTCCTCTTGGTTGAAGGGCCAGAGGGTGGAGACGAGGTGCAAGCAATGAAGGCTGGGTTGCTCGAGTCTGCCGATCTCGTGGTCGTGAACAAGGGGGATCGTCCCGGCGCAGATCGCGCAGTGGAGCGCATTCGCTCCGGACTCGCACTTGGTACAGATGCGCCAGAGGTGTTGCTCACATCAGCCATCGAAGGGAGCGGCGTCACTGAGTTGCTCCGCGCCTTGGAAACCGCTCTGCTCCGTCCGGGGCGAGATGGGCGCGTGCGACGCGTCGCGGCGCACCTAGCAGCGGCGGTCGAGTCGCGCGCAGCAGAGAGGCTGCGTGCAGCTGACGAGGACGGTCGGCTTGACGCCTTGGCACGCGGCATCGTGGACGGCGCGCGTCCGTTGCGTGGAGCGGTCGACGAACTCTTGCAGGGGTGAGTGTGCGCCTCCTGATCAGCGCACTGCTCGGCGGCGCAGTCGCTCTCGCTGCCGGAATCGGCGGTCCAGGGCTCGCCGTAAACGCCTCGCTTCCGCCCCTCTTGCGCGTTGGTGGAGCTGAGGCGAGTGCGCCGCTGATCGATCTCGTGGTGCTCGGCGATAGCTATGCGTCGGCCGCAACACCCTTCGATCGCGGCACCCTCAATCTGGTCGGTGCCCCAAGCGTCTGCGCGCGTGGTCCAGCGTGGCCTCGACTTCTCGATCCAGCATCCTTTCGAATATCCCTTAGGCACGTTTCGTGCAGCGGAGCAACGATCCCAGATCTCCTTGATCGCAGAATGCGCGCAGGGGAGCCGGTGCAGATTCAGGCTCTCGATGCCGAGTCCGACCTCGTGATGCTCTCCATCGGTGGTAACGACACGGGGTTCAGCGAGGTCTTCGCCGCCTGCCGCTTTGAATCAGAGGCGCGATGCGCTCAAGTCGCTGCACGCATGTCACCACGCGTCGATGCGCTCACCGGAAGTCTGGTCCGCCTGTATGAAGAGGTGCTGCGTGCGGCACCGAACGCGCTGGTGCTCGTTGTCCTCTACGCCGATTCGCTCCCAAGCCCCGGCACTCCTGGGCTTGATGCGTGCGAGAGCCTGCGGGTTCCAGGCGACGAGCTCTCCGATGCCGATCTGTTCGTGATCGAGGAGTGGGGGCGGGCGATCAGCGGCCGCGTCGCGGAGGCGATAGCGATCGTGGCCGATCCACGACTGAGGGTTGCCGACCTTGCCGACGCGTTCGCGGGCCATCGCATCTGTGCCGACGAGCCGTGGCAGTGGGGTCGGGATGGCGCGATTCCGTTTCACCCGAACCTGGCTGGCCATGCCGCACTCGCCGCGGAACTTTCGAAGTTGCTTGATCAGCTCGTAGCATCGGGGGCGATCCCAGGGGCGCAGTAGGTCTCCCGCGCGACGCTCCGTGCGGCGAGCGCCGCCCTCCACTATCCTTCCGCGTGGGCCGGTAGCTCAGCGGTAGAGCAAGTGACTCTTAATCACTAGGTCGTGGGTTCGAATCCCACCCGGCTCACCAGGAGACTGGTGTCCTTTCGAGACGATCCAGAGAGATCGAAGATGGCCCTGTGAGGCCGGAGAGGAGCGAACGCATGAGCGACGCGCCACGCCGAACGCTGGCACCGTATCGTCGCTCACTCATCCCACTCCCAGAGTCTGCATCCGTTGTTGACGCGCGCATCGGCGACCACGGACCCGCACTCCTCACCCTTGAAGATGGGAGCGTCTTCCCCGGTGTTGCTTGGGGTGCGCCGATCGCCTCTGGTGGCGACCTTGTGGTCAACACGAGTCAGACTGGATACCAAGAGATCTGCACCGACCCGAGCTATGCGGGTCAAGTTGTGCTGATGACGTATCCATTGATTGGAAACTACGGTCGTTTGGTCGCGGACGATCAGTCAATGCGCCCATGGTTGCGCGGTCTGATCGTGGCCAACGCCACTGCGGCGATCACCGAAGATGCGGCACAGTTGGCATCACTCTTGCGCCAGCATGGCGTCCCCGCGATCGCTGGCGTGGAGACGCGTAGCCTTGCTCGACGCCTGCGTGAAACCGGTGCGCAGCGAGCGCGCATCTCCGCACCGTGGGAGTCGGACGCAGAGGCTGCAATCGCCGCCACGCGCGCCCTGCTGCGTTGGGAGGATCAAGACTTCGTTGGCCAGGTGTCGCCCAGCAGCGTTAAGACGCACGGAGAGGCGAGCGAACCACTGGTGGCGGTGATCGACTTTGGGTTGAAGGCGAACATCGTGCGTGCACTCCGTGCGCGTGGCTTTCGCGTGCGAATCCATCCTCACACCGCCACGGTTGACGAGGTGCTCGCTGGTGCGCCGCGCGGCGTGGTCCTCTCCCCAGGACCGGGTGACCCGGCGCGACTTGAGGGACCCGTTGCGCTTGCGCGCGCACTGATCGCGAATGGTGAACCACTCCTCGGCATCTGTCTCGGGCATCAGATCATCGGTCGTGCCGCGGGAGCGACAACTAGACGTCTCGCCGTTGGACACCACGGCGCGAATCATCCGGTGCGCGATCTGCCGAGCGGGAGCGTCTACGTCACTGCGCAGAACCACGAGGTGGAGGTTGTCGGTGAGACACTCCCTGCAGCGTCAGGGTTTGAGGTGAGCCAGATCAATCTGAACGACAACTCTGTTGAAGGGTTGCGGCACAGAAGCCTCCGCATTGAGACGGTGCAGTATCACCCAGAGGGTTCACCAGGGCCGCTGGATGCGACGCCAGTCTTTGATCGATTTGCGCGCGCAATTGAGGCGAAACGATGAGCGGCCAGCGACCCCCGAAGCCGAAGAGCGTCCTCATCATTGGGTCGGGTCCCGTAGTGATCGGCCAGGCGGCGGAGTTCGACTATGCAGGGACACAGGCGTGTCGCGCACTGCGCGCGGAGGGGATTCGCACCATCTTAGTCAACTCAAATCCTGCAACGATCATGACCGATCCATCCGTTGCGGACGCCGTCTACCTCGAGCCACTCACGGTAGAAGTGATTGAACGCATCATTGCGTTCGAGAAGCCAGAGGGCCTGCTCGCGGGGCTTGGCGGACAGACGGCACTCAACCTTGCCGTCGCACTCTCAGAGGCTGGTGTCTTCGAGCGCCATCCGATTCGCCTCCTCGGCACGCCGCTTACGGCGATCAAAACGGCAGAGGATCGCGAGCTCTTCCGGGCAATGTGCGATCGAATCGGACAGCCAACGGCACCGAGCGCGATCGTCGAAGGGGAGACGCCAGCGGCGCGGGACGCAACGGCGACGGCGGCACTCGCGCAGATCGGACTCCCCGCGATCGTGCGACCAGCCTTCACGCTGGGCGGTACGGGTGGCGGGATCGTGGTGACCGAGGAGGAGTACTGGGAGCGCGTCCGCAGCGGCCTGCGCGCGAGCCCTATTCGCCAGGTGATGGTGGAGCGCTGCCTGGTTGGCTGGCAGGAGATCGAGTACGAGGTGATGCGCGACGCGGAGGGGACCTGCATTGCGGTCTGCTCCATGGAGAACGTCGACCCGCTCGGTGTGCACACCGGCGACAGCATCGTCGTCGCGCCCGTGCAGACGCTGCCCGATCCGGTGCACCAACGGCTGCGTAGCGCCTCGCTCGACATCATCCGCGCACTCGGCGTGGAGGGCGGCTGCAACGTCCAGTTGGCACTCTCACCCGACTACCGCGACTACGTGGTGATCGAGGTGAACCCGCGCGTCAGTCGCAGTTCTGCGCTTGCGAGCAAGGCAACCGGGTACCCAATCGCACGAGTGGCGGCGCAGATCGCGATTGGCCGCACCCTGCGCGAGATCCCGAACGCGGTGACTGGGACAACGGTCGCGGCATTTGAACCGGCCCTCGATTACATCGTGGTGAAGCTGCCGCGCTTCCCCTTTGACAAGTTTCCTGGTGCCGATCGCCTCCTCGGGAGTCAGATGAAGGCGACGGGCGAAGTGATGGCGATCGACCGGACGTTTGGCGCTGCGCTCAACAAGGCGCTCCGTTCCATGGAGCAGAAGGGGAGCGGTCCAACTGCGGAGGAGGTGTCGTGGGAGGGTGAGCTCGCCACGATCGCTGCGCACGGTGGCGCTGGACTGAAAGAGTTCTTGCGTCCATCTGATTCGCGACTCTGGCGACTCCTCGCGGCCATGCGACGCGGGGTCAGCGAGGAAGAGATTCACGCAGCAACAGGGATTACGCGATGGTTCCTTGCTGAGTTTGCGCGACTCATCTCCATTGAGCACCGCGTGCGCGATGCGGGTCGCACACTGATCGGACCCGATCCCAGTTCAATCTCTCTGCTGGCGACAGCGAAGCGCTCGGCGATTGGTGACGAAGATCTCGCGCGCATCTCTGGCTTGGACGAAGCGCGCATCACGACGCGGCGCGCGCAGCTCGGCCTCACGCCTGGATATGCAATGGTGGATACCTGCGCTGCCGAATTCGCGGCGGTGACGCCGTACTTTTACAGCACCTTCGCCGCGGCTGGCTCGCCCGCTGAAGCGCCGCCCGTGCCACGACCAGCGGCGCTGGTGATCGGCTCTGGTCCCGTGCGCATTGGGCAGGGGATCGAGTTTGATTACTGTGCGGTGCGCGCTGCGGAGCGACTTCGCGAGCGCGGCTGGTCGGCGGTGATGGTGAACAGCAACCCGGAGACGGTCTCCACGGACTTTGACGCCTCCTCGCGCCTCTACTTTGAGCCGCTCGATGCGGAATCGATCATGGAGATCATTCGTGCGGAATCACCTGAAGGTGTCGAGACGCTCCCCGCATTCGTGCAATTCGGTGGCCAGACACCGCTCAACCTTGCTGCACCGCTCGCTGCCGCCGGCGTACCGCTCCTCGGTGCCTCGCTTGAAGCGATTGACGAGACAGAAGATCGCGTCCGATTCGCCGCGCTCCTCGATCGTCTCGGGATCCTGCAACCGCAAGGGGGGCTTGCCCGCAGTCGCGCCGATGCGCTCGCGCTCGCCGAGAAGATCGGCTATCCGGTGATCGTTCGCCCCTCGTATGTGATCGGCGGACTCGCCATTGACTTTGCATACACGCCAGACAACCTAACTCGCCAACTGGAGCGGATCGGTGAGATCGCCACGACGCGCCCGTTGCGAATCGACCGCTTCCTGGAAGGGATCGAGATCGATATTGATGCCGTGACGGACGGCGAGACGGTGTTGATTCCGGGCCTCCTCGAACATGTTGAGCTCGCCGGTGTGCACTCCGGCGATTCGATCGCCGTCTATCCGCCGCAGCGAATCTCGGCGTCGCGCCAGGCGGAGGTCGCCGAGATCTTCATGCGGCTGGTGCGCGAGATCGGCGTTCGCGGTCTGGTAAACGCGCAGTTCATTGTGCGCGAAGAGGGGATCTACCTGATCGAGGTGAACCCTCGCGCAAGTCGGACCGTCCCCTTCATGAGTAAGGTGACGGGGATCCCCATGGTGCCTCTGGCGGTGGACATTGCGCTCGGCGACACGCTGGCCAGCGCTGGGTACCGCTCAGGAGTGGTCTCCCCGCCCAGCGGAGTTGCGGTGAAGGCTCCCGCGTTCAGCACCGCGAAGCTGCGCGGGGTCGATCCAACGCTCGGGCCATTCATGCAGAGCACGGGCGAGGTGATCGGGATTGGTGTGAACGCACGCGATGCAATCGGGAAGGCTCTGCTCGCTGCAAACCTCCTCCCGCCGCCGCCGCGTGACGTGCAACGGACGATCCTGCTCAGCATCGCGGACCGAGACAAGGGGCGTTTGGCGGCGCTCGCAGGGCCCTTCAAAGAGGCTGGCTATGCGATCGCCGCAACCCCAGGGACGCGTGAGGCGCTGGCAGCGCTCGGCATTCAGGCGATGGCGGCGAGTCCGATCGGCGCGGGTGGACGCGATGGCGCACCGGAGGTCGCCGAGCTGATTCGCACGGGAACTCTTGCTGCGGTGGTCAACACGCCCTCACCGCAGAGTGGCGTCTTGCGTGACGCGCTGGAGATTCGACTCGCCGCGGTCGAGGAGGGCGTGCTCTGTCTCACCACGATTGAGACGGCGGTGGCCGCTGCAGAATCACTCGCTGTGCGCAACGCTCTCGCCAGCGTGGCGATCGCACCGCTCGGCAACGGGGGGTTGCGCGAGGGGCTACGATAGACACATGCAACTTGAATACGTCGCTGGGGCGTGCAACATCGGGCCTGAGGAGATCACGCGTCGGAAGCGCGCGGCGGTCGCAGGCTTCGTCGCGACGCTCCTACTTGCAATTGCACTCATCGTGCTTGGCGCCCCGAGCGGCCTCGGCCCACGGCTGCTAGTTGCGCTTCCGCTGACAGGTGCTGCAATCGGTTGGATCCAGGCACAGCGCCGCTTCTGCATGGCATATGGACTGGCGGGAACCTTCAACCTCGGAAAGATTGGCGAGATGAGCCGCGTGACAAACAGTGCGGCGCTCGCCGCCGATCGACGAACTGCCCTCGTGATTGGGGTACAGGGACTGGCTGTTGGGCTCGTCGGTGCGCTCCTCTTCTCGCTCCTTCCTTTGAACTAACCGCGGCGACGCGCATGTCCGCACCTCACCCGATCCCGCTGAGTGAGCGGAAGCTTGCCAACGGCCTACGCCTCATCACCGTCCTTGACCGCACAACTCCAACTGCCACCGTCAACCTCTGGTATCACGTCGGCTCCAAAGATGAACGGGTGGGTCGCACAGGCTTTGCGCATCTCTTTGAACACCTGATGTTCCAAGGATCGGCAAACGTTTCAAAGGCGGAGCATCTCTCGCTGATTGAGTCGGTCGGCGGGAGTGCGAATGCCACAACTTGGCTCGATCGCACCAACTACTTCGCCACCGTTCCAGCCGAATGGGTGGAGCTGATCCTCTGGATGGAGGCGGACCGACTCGGAACGCTTCTCGACGCACTTGATCAGTCAAACCTTGATAACCAGCGCGATGTGGTGAAGAACGAGAAGCGATCAAGTTACGACAACCAGCCGTATGGGACGGCGTACCTTGAACTCTTCGCCCTCGCGTATCCAAAAGGTCACCCGTACCACCATCCAACCATTGGATCGATGGAGGATCTGGACGCAGCGAGCCTTGACGACGTGCGCAGCTTCTTCTCTGCCTGGTACGCGCCCAACAACGCGGTCCTCACGGTTGTTGGTGACATCGACGAGGAGGAGATCGCGACCGCTGTGGAGCGGCTCTTCGGTGACATCGCTGCGAATCCCGATCTCCCGTCTCACCCCGACCTCACGATCCCCATACCGCTTGGTGGTGAGATTCGCAAGGTTGTCCAGGATAAGGTTCCTGACCCGCGGATCCACATCGCCTATCGAGCGCCGATCCTTTCGAGTCCGGACCTCCCTGCGCTTGAAATCGCCGCTCAGATCCTTGCCGGTGGTCGAGGAAGTCGACTGACGCGGCGCCTGGTGCGCCAAGAGCAGGTGGCGCAAGAGGTGGGGCTCTCGGTCCTGCCATTCGTGGGTGGCGCGTCGTTGGTGGTCGGCTCCGCCACCCTGCGACCAGGTGCGGATGCGGCCAAGATGGAAGCGCTCTTCCTTGAGGAGCTGCGCGGGCTCGGCGAGCGCGGCCCCACATCCACAGAGATGGAGCGCGCGCACGCGCTGATCGAATCGGAGGCGCTGGCGCTCCGCTCAGATCCAGAGACGATCGCAGATCAGATTGGAATGTACGCGACGCTTCTCAACGATCCGGGGCGAATCAATCGAGACTTGGAGATCTATCGTGGCGTCGACGCCGCAGCCGTGCAGCGCGTTGCAAAACAGTACCTTGCTGAGGATCGGGTGATCCTCTGGTACGAACCAGTAGAGGCGTCATGAGCCTTGCACGACCTGGGCCCGGGAGGGGCCGACCGTATCGGTTCCCTCGCGCGATCGAAGCTGAGACTTCGAACGGTGTGCGCATCATCGTGCTCCCAATGCCCGCGCGACCACTCGTTTCGGTGCAGCTGATCCTCCCGAGTGGAGCCTCCGCCGAATCGCGTGAACGATCGGGCATCACCACAGCGCTCGCTCGTCTTCTCACCGAAGGTGGGGAGGTGCACGATGCCGACACGTTGGTGGAGGCGAGTGAGCTGCTCGGTGCAAAGATCGGGGCAGAGGCGGGTTGGGAGAGCCTGGTGATCAGCGCGACGCTCCCGGCGGGTCGCCTCGCTGGGATCCTTCCGTTGATTGCAGAGATCACACTCACTCCACGACTACCAGAGCGCGAGATTGAGCGGGTGAAGGCGCTGCGCCTCGCCGCGATC
The DNA here is from genome assembly GCA_046081085.1 of Candidatus Limnocylindrus sp. Taxonomy (GTDB): domain Bacteria; phylum Chloroflexota; class Limnocylindria; order Limnocylindrales; family Limnocylindraceae; genus Limnocylindrus. The sequence goes on along the minus strand of JBJTVF010000046.1, from coordinate 1,405 downwards.
GATCAGGCGCACGCAAGCCCGCGTGCCCGAGCCAGCGAAGCGCTGATCACTGCAATCTATGACGAAGGGGCGTCTTACTCGCGACCAGCTGGCGGCACGAGAGAGAGCGTCGCCGCCATCGATCGGACGGCGCTGCTCACGCGTCATCAGCAACTACTCGCCGCTGGTCGACCAACGATCGTGATCGCTGGCGAACTTGATTCCGCTGGAGCAATCCGCGCCGTAGGGGAGAGCGCGCTTGCCGCGTTGACGTGCGGTAGCCGGAGTGCGAGCGCACACCCCGATACGTCATCTTCGGAGAGCAGTGATCGCGGCGGTGCGCCGCATCTTCTCCTACTCGATCGACCTGGCTCCGTACAGTCTGAGCTGCGCATCGGACGCCTCGGTCGTTCGCGCCACGACCCACTCTTCCATGCGGCACTCGTCCACTCTGAGATTCTCGGTGGTCTCTTTGGTTCGCGGCTCAATCGCGTGCTTCGTGAGGAGAAGGGGTACACTTATGGTGCCGCCGCGGGATTCGATTTCCGACGCGGACGTGGACCGTTCACTGCGCGTACTGCGGTAGAGAGTTCGGTGACCGCTCCCGCGCTGGTAGAGGCGCGCGAGCAGCTCAGTTCACTCGCGACATCTCCAGCAACGGAGGATGAGCTGATGGCAGCGCGACAGTATCTTCGTGGGACGTTCCCACTGCGCTTCGGTACCCCTTCTGCTGTGGCCGGGGCGGTGAGTGCACTCGTGGCATACGACCTTCCTGTCGCTGAATTGGATCGCTTTCAGTCCTCTGTTGAGTCAGTCTCAGCCGCCGCCGTCGCGCAGGTGGCCGCGGACCTGGCAGTGGAGCGTGAGCGGATCGTGGTAGTTGGCGATGCTGCCTCCGTTGAAGCGCCACTGCGCGACGCAGGGTTTGCCGTTGACGTGCGACGTGAGCCGTTGAAGGGGGAGTCATAGGTGATCGCGATCATCAGTAGTCCGATTGCAGAGTTGTCCGCAGATGGATCGCACCAGCCGAGTGGCCTCGGGGTACGGGTTGCCCGCGCGCTCGTCCGTGACGGAGAGCGTGTGGAGGTGATTGGCCGAATAGGCGCGGATCGCGTTGGAGAGGAGCTCACCCTGTCACTAGCCCGCGATGGAATTGGGCACGTTGCGCTGCTGCGCGACGCTGCGGTAACCACTCCCGTTGGCGCGACTGCGCGTGGGATTGCGCTAGATCGCGGCGACGTGCAACTTGGCCTGCGCTATCTCACGAGCTTTTCTGCCGTCCTTTTGATGGATCCCGCGAACGACGCACTCGTTCAGGTCGTGGCTGAGGAGTCAGCCTACGGGGGCGCGCACCTTGTCTTTGTCGGATACGGCGTATCTGATCATGGATTGGTTGCCCGAGACGAGAGCGGCGCGCCTCGTGGAC
>JBJTVF010000045.1:0-23132 GCA_046081085.1 Candidatus Limnocylindrus sp. | reverse complement strand
GATGCGATCAGCGCCGCGCGCCCCGGAGCCCGCGGCAATCAGGCTGAAGCGCATCTACGTCGACTTGAGGATCTACAGAACATTGCGATGAGCTTCGAAGGCGTTGAGAAAGTGTATGCGGTTCAAGCGGGGCGAGAGGTTCGCATTCTCGTCCGACCAGACAGCGTGGATGATGATCGTGCGAGGGAGATTGCACGGGATGTGGTGAAGCGTATTGAGGAGCAGCTCTCGTACCCTGGGCAGATTAGAGTCACGGTGATTCGCGAGACGCGGGCGGTTGATTACGCCCGCTGAGCGGGCAACGCCCCTTCTCGCGGTTGCGGGCCCAACCGCGGTCGGGAAGAGCGCGGCTGTGCTTACACTCGCTGAGTTGCTTGAGCGAGATGGAGCCAGTGCGGTGCTGATTTCCTCGGACTCACGACAGGTGTTCCGAGGCTTTGACATTGGGACGGATAAGCTTCCTGCGCAGGTGCTTGCAGCGCGACCCCACGCCGGAATCGATGTGGCGGAGGCGGATCAGCCATTCACGCTCTATGACTGGCTCGCGGTCGCGCGTGATGCCGCAGCGGGTACGCCTGATGGTGAAACGCCACAGATCGCAATTGCTGTGGGCGGCACCGGTCTGTATCATCGCGGACTCCTGCGCGGCTTCTTGACCGGCGGCGCGCGACCACATGACCCAGAGCTTCGAAAGCGGCTCGAGCGTGACCTAGCCGAGGAAGGACGAGAGCACATCGAAGCGCAGCTCCGGGGGCTCAACCCGGCAGCGGCAGATGCCGTCGCGAATGCGAGCCCGCGACGAGTCCTCCGCGCGCTCGAGATTGCACAGTTGGGAGGTGACTCAATGGCAACAGAAGAGGAACCGTGGTCAGGTCCGAGCGCATATGTTCTCCTCGATGAACCTGATCTTGCTGCACACCGCACCAAGATCGCGGAGCGAGCGGCAGCACAGTTTGCTGGAGGTCTTGTTGCCGAGGCGAAAGCGCTCGCGGCACGACTCCCAGAGGGAACGCCCGCGCTTTCAGGAATTGGATATCGCGAGGCGCTGCAGTATCTCGCAGGCGAGATCAGCGAAGAGAAAGCGGTCACGCACTCGTCATGGCGAAGTTGGGCCTACGCGCGCCGACAGCGTACGTGGTACCGCGGCGAGCCAATCACGCACACCATTCACGCGGGTGCACGCCGATCTCCCGAAGAAGTTGCGGCGGCCCTTTACCCCATCGCGCGCAGCCTGATTGATCAGGGTGGCCAATAGGTGGGGGAGAAGAGGGTGCGACAAAGGCGAGCACCGATCTCGATCGCGCCGCCAGTGGAGCGCGCCTTCCTTGTCGCGGTAGATACTGGCAAAGATGCTGGCTGGCCAGCGGTTGATAGCCTCGAAGAACTAGCCAGCCTCGCGCGCACCGCGGGCGCTGAGATAGTAGGTGCAGAGTGGCAGCAGCGTCGTCACGCAGACCCAGACACGTACATTGGAGCCGGGAAGGCTCGTGAACTGCTTGCTGCAAAGGTGGAGACTGGATTCACACTTCTGATCGCAGATGACGAGCTATCCCCAACCCAACAGCGTGGGCTGGAAGAGATCCTTGAGGTGAAGGTTATAGATCGAAGCCGCTTGATCCTTGACATCTTTGCGATGCATGCACGCACCCATGAGGGTCGTCTGCAAGTTGAACTTGCGCAGCTGGAGTATCAACTTCCGCGCCTCACACGACTCTGGACGCACCTTTCGCGCACTGGTGGTGGTATCGGAACGCGAGGACCCGGCGAATCACAGCTTGAAACTGACAGACGATTGATCCGTGATCGGATTGCTCTCATGAAGGCGCGCGTTGACCAGGTTCGACGCAGTCGCGAGACCGGCGCAAGAGCTCGGGCCGTGGGCGGCGTACCGACCGTGGCGATCGTTGGGTATACGAATGCTGGCAAATCCACGCTGCTGAACAGCCTAGTCGGAAGCACGGAGGTGCATGCGGAAGATCGCCTCTTCGCCACGCTCGACCCAACGAGCCGCAGGCTGAAACTCCCCGGCGGAGCTCACGCAGTTCTCACCGACACGGTAGGCTTCATCCACAAGCTGCCGCATCAACTCGTTGATGCCTTCCGAGCAACGCTTGAAGAGGTTGAGCGCGCGGATCTGCTCCTTGAGGTCATCGACGCATCGGATCCGCACTGGGCCGAGCACAGGGCCACCGTTCAAGAGGTTCTAGAAGAACTGAGGGTTGACGAGAAGCCGCGCCTTGCGGTTGCGAACAAGTGCGATCGCCCGAATGCGGGAGCGCTCATCGAGGGGGCGATCAAGGTGGCGGCGGCAACAGGGGAGGGAGTCCCAGAGCTCCGCGTTGAACTTGAGGAGCTTCTACAGCGGCAAGGGGTAGCGGTGGATCTCGAACTGCCATACGGGGTGGTTGGCGAGGTTGAGGCGCTCCGAGCCAAGACCGGCATTCAGGTGGCATATGAAGACTCGGCACTCCGCGTCACAGGGTTCGCCCCAGCTGAGGTTGCGAAGGCGTTGCATGCGCTGAAGCGGCGGGCGATCGGACGAGTGCTGTAGCCGAGGGAGATGGGCTGGCCGGCCTCGTGGCTGCGCTTCCTATTGCTTCCGATAATGATAGTTATGTGATGACGATGTGGCGCAGCTGAGCACGAACGGCACGGCAAACACGTATCCTCTTCCCCATGCGGATCGAATTCATCGCTCAAGCCGGCGTGAAGATCCATACCGCGCATGGGTCAATCCTTTGCGACCCTTGGTTCAACCCGGCGTACTACGCGAGCTGGTTCCCATACCCTCGGAACGACCTTCTCGATCATGCGGCGCTTGGAGCAACCGATTACCTCTACATCAGCCATCTTCATAGAGACCATTTTGACCCTGAGTGGCTCGCTCGCTGGTGCAACAAGGACGCCACCGTGATCCTCCCCGCATACCCGCTCCCTGAGCTTCGGGAGGCACTGGTGGCCCTCGGGTTCCACAATTTCATCGAGACTGCATCTGGGGTTCCGGTACGCCACGGCGGCCTGACGATCGTGGTTGAGGCGCTCACTGCCCCTACGGACGGCCCGATTGGTGATTCGGCCTTACTCGTAGATGATGGAAGCGAGCGTGTGTTGAACCTGAATGACAGCCGCCCCATTGACCCCGATCGCCTCCTGGTCCAAGGTCCGATCGACATCTGCCTGCTCCAATTCAGTGGGGCGATCTGGTATCCAATGGTCTACGAGATCCCCGAACGCGCCAAGCAGGCGTTCGCGAAGAAGAAGCGCGCCGCCCAGTTCGCCCGTGCAGCCCGCTATGCCGAGATTATCGGCCCTCGGGTCGTTATCCCTTCGGCGGGTCCACCATGCTTCCTCGACGATGACCTGTTCCGTTGGAACGATGTCTCCAATGCTGACGACTCCATCTTCCCCGATCAGCGCTTGATGGTTGAATACCTTGAGCGGGTTGGCCAAGCCGCTGTACTGATGCTCCCGGGCAGCTCAGGCGAGTTTGATTCGTCGGGTCGCTTCTCCGTGGAGCACTTGCAGGGAGAACTGTCCGTGCAAGATGTCTTTGCGGATAAAGAGGCGTATCTGCGCACGTACGCACGGGATGTTGCACCGCAGATCGCTGCAGAAAAAGCCTCTTGGGTTGGTCCGCGCACAGATCTCGTTTCGGAACTAAGGGCGTGGTTTGAACCTCTTATGGCACTCGGCCCTCGAGTCTGTGACGGAGTTGGGGCCGCTGTGCGAATTGAAACTGACGAAGAGAGCGTGCTCCTCGACTTCCCGGAGCGTGAAGTGCGTCCGGACGATGGTCGCGATGTTGACTTCCGATTTACCATCCCCCGCCTCCTCTTGGATCACCTTATTCGAACTCGTACGGATGATTGGGTCAACTCTCTCTTCCTCTCGTTGCGGTTCAAGGCCTGGCGGCGTGGCGCGTATAACGACTACATCTACACATGGTTCAAGTGCCTATCGGTGGCCCGGATCCAGTACGCAGAGGGGTTTTACGCGGAGAATGGCCCAACAGAGGGAACCTTTGAGGTGGGTGGTTGGCAGGTTCAGCGCCGCTGTCCACACATGAAGGCGGACCTCACCCGATTCGGCACTGAGGATGATGGGACTTTCACCTGTAGCATTCATGGCTGGCAGTGGGACCTCGCCACGGGGCGCTGCCTAACCTCTGATGGCCACCCGCTCTATGCTCGCCCCCTGAGCGAGGCCGCACGAGAGCACGCGGCTCGACTTTCCGGTAGCGAGCCACCAAGTCCCGATCAGTACGCAGGCGGTCCTGAGGGCAGCTAGCCTTCCGCGAGAACCTTTGCCAGGCGGGTAGCGAGCTCGGTCGAGCGCCCACCCCCCATCACGAGCACAACAGCGTCTCCGGGAAGCGCGTCCGCGATTTGGTCAGCGGTCGCTTCAACGGATCCAGGAGCCTCCGCCGGCACGCCGCGGCGGACAATCGCCGCAGCGAGCGCCGCGGAGTTTGTGATTGAGAGGTCCGTATCGCGCACCGCGAAGATGTCAGCCACAAAGACGCGATCGGCTGCCGCGCATGATTGCGCGAGCTGATCCAGGAGTGCCGCCGTGCGATGGTATGTGAGCGGCTCGATCGCGAGCACGAGGGGGCGACCTGGATATCGAAGCCGAACGGTTGAGATTGTGGCGTCGATGGCGGTGGGGTGGTGACCGTAGTCGTCCAGAATCGTGACCCCACCCTGCTCATAGCGAACCTCCATCCTCCGCCCGACCCCCCTAAAGGAGGCAAGTGCATGGCGAATTCCATCAGCGCTACCGCCCGCTGATGCCGCAAGCAAGGCGACTCCCAGAGCGTTAGCGGCGTTGTGAGCTCCAAGAAGGCCGATCGGAAGCTCATTGTCCAGTAGGCCGCTCGCAGCTGGCGCGAGGCGCTTCGCCCCCGCGCTAAGGCGAAGGTTCTTGAGCGCGACCCTCCCCTGCCCAGACTCAACGAGCTCTGCACTCGCGTCTGCGTGGCTGAGGTCGACTGTCTCTGTGCGTCTGTGTGAGCGGACAGCGTACGTCAGGAGGTTCCCGTGGTCCCGACCGTGGAGCGCAGTTGCAATCTCGTATCCCCCGAGGTCGGCAACATTCACGATTAGGGGCCCCCGCTCAAGAGTCGGCGCTGCCCAGCCAAGGAAGGTGCGAACGACTGCGGAACGATCGGCGAAAACATCGGGATGATCCCAGTCTGCGTTCAGGATCAGGGCCCCGTCCGCTAGGTATGAGTCGAAATTCCCGCCGTATTCGTCCGCCTCCACAATGAAGCCAGGCTCGGTGCCGAGATGAATGGGAGCCCCTGCGGGGCTCCCCTCCCCCTCTACGAGGGGCCCGCCGACAAATGCCGATGGGTCGCGCCCAGAGGCTCGCAGCGCTGCGAGGAGCCAGCCGGTGGAGGTCGTCTTCCCGTGCGTTCCTGCAACCCCCAGAAGTGTGCCTCCACGCGTTGCGGCGGCATCTGCGATCACCTGTTGGACTGAAACGAGTGGCAGTCCCGCCTTTCGCGCCGCTCTCAACTGGGGGTGGTCGGGCTGCGTGCTCGTGATTGCCTTGGAAACCGCCACGATGTTTGCACTCCGGATCGCGTCGAGATCCCCTTCAGCGCAGATTTTCACCCCTGCCGCCGTGAGTATCCGCGCCGTGTCAGATGAGAGCTCACGGTCATACCCAGTGACTTGAACGCCAAGGGCGGCGGCATGGAGGGCGGCGGCCGTTGCGGCGGTCCCCCCGACGCCAACCACATGGAGGCGGAGCGGGAGAGAGAGCGGAGCACCTCGCCGAGCGGGGGCTAGCCCCGCGCCGATCTCGTCGATCCGGCGAGTCACCAGGTCACCTCAGCGGTAGTTTTCAAACTGGAGGGGTCGATCGACCTCCATTGCGCGCAAGTAGTCAATCACCGCCTGGAGCTCATCGCGTGATTTCCCTGTCACACGGACAGCCTCACCTTGAATCTGTGTCTTTACCTTCGGAAAGGTGTCGCGAATCGCTTTGGTGATCTTCTTTGCCGTTGGGTCATCCAGTCCACTGCGAAGTTTCACGTGAATCCGAAGAGTCTCGCTCCCCGCAGCCTCTGGTTTCCCCCAGCCGAAGGTGCGTAGGTCGATCCCCCGCTTAACCGCCTTCGATTCAAGGATGTCGCGGAGCGCCTTCAGGCGCAACTCCCCGTCAACCCTGATCACCAACGCATCCTTCTCCTCCTCGATCTCGGCCACCGCTCCGCGAAAGTCGTATCTCGTGGCCACCTCGCGACGGGTCTGGTCCAGGGCATTCTTCATCTCCTGTCGGTCAAAGTCAGAGACGACGTCAAACGAGTTGTCTGATGGCATTGTTACCTCCTACTTTCGGGTTGAGCTAAGGACGCGTCCGTCGCTTCGGAAGCTCCAGCTCTCGGGGACGCCCTCTACCCCGAGCGCTTCAAGCATACGACCGTTGAGCGTGATTGCAGCGCCACGCGGGTTTCCAAATCGGATGTCTATCGCGGAGTTGCCCCTCAGAGTGCGACTTTCACCGTCGCGAAGCGTAATCCCGGTTGGTCCTACGGTTGAGTCGATCGCGCTATCGGTCCAGACTCGGATCCACGTCCCGCTGCCACTTCCGTTAACGGTAACTGTCACGCCTGCAAAGACAACCTCGACTTCACGAAGCACCTCACTCACAGTCCCGTTCGGTCCAGTTGCTTGGAAACTGATGCTCCAGGAGCCAGCTGGGAGTGAGAGATCGCCCTGGATCGTGCCACCACTGTTGGCGGTGTAGGTGGCCATAACCACTTCTCCGTCCGCATCGGTTGCGTCCACCTTCACGATGGAGTCTGGCTCGGAGGTAAGTGCTACTGGAACGGCCCCGCCGCTCACGCGCAGCCCCGCCGTGGGACTCGTGACATCAAGGCGAGGTGCATCGCTGACCGGAAGATCAACGATGAACACGCGACGCACGGCTCCTCCACTCGAGGAGCCCGTGGCTGGGTCAAGGGCACTGATATCAACCTCGGTGCGACCACCTCCTAATGGAACCTCAACGCTCCAGATCCCGGCGGAGTCGGCCTCGGTGGTTACCGAGTCACCCACCCCACTCTCGATCAGGACAATCGTCCCCGCACCAGCAGTCCCGCGAATCACCACCACTCGTGTCTCGGCAGAGAGGGTCAGGACCTCTTCGCTCGGGCTCACCACATTAAGCCCTGGTGGGCTCGCAAACCTGATCAACTGAATCACAAGAAAAGCAGCCGTCGCGAGAACGCCGAGCCCAACAAGTCCAAGTCCAAAGAGACTTCGCAGTGCCGCGCGCAGGCCATTGGACGCGGCTCGTCCGCCCTTCGTTCCTCTCCAAACCTGGGGCTCTGATTCGCGTGCCGTCGCCGCCAGGACTTCACCACCCCATGCGGCCGATACCGCAGCGGGATCAAGCCCAAGGTGTCGTGCATACGTTCGCAGGAGGCCCAGCAGATAGACGCGTTCTGGGAGGGCCGCATGATCCTCACGCTCAATCGCTTCAAGTATCACTGGGCGGATCCGTAGTTCGGCGGCAACTGCCTCAAAGGTGAGGCCGCGAGCTTCGCGTGCATCACGAAGCCTCGCTCCGATACTAGGTGTCACACCTGGTGGGAGTTCACTCTGGTCGGTCATTTGAATCACTATCTGGAGCACTGTTCGTGGCGCCGTCGCGACGTACGACACGTGCGTTGGAGCCGTCAAATGCGCCTATGTAGCCACTCGCCTCTAGCTGATCAATGATTCGAGCTGCCCGAGCGTACCCGATGCGAAGTCGGCGTTGTAGAAGCGACGCGGAGGCGCGGTCATGCTCCTGAACCACCGCCACGGCCTCATCAAAGAGTCGGTCACGGTCGCTCTCGTCCGCGGCTGCGCCTGGTCCTCCGCTCGCGCCTGGTACGGACTCAACGATCTCATGCCGAAAATCTGGAAGCCCCTGCGAACGCCAGTGGTCTACGACCGCCTCGATCTCCTGGTCAGAGACAAACACACCCTGGAGTCGAATCGGTTTAGGTGCGTCGGAGGGCTGGAACAACATGTCGCCGCGCCCAATCAAGTCCTCGGCGCCTGGAGCATCAAGAACGGTGCGCGAATCAACCTGACTTGCCATTGAGAAAGCTATTCGGCTCGGAATGTTCGCCTTGATTAGACCCGTCACCACATTGACCGAAGGTCGTTGGGTCGCGAGCACGAGATGAATGCCAGTCGCGCGCGCCTTCTGCGCGATGCGGACGATCGGCTCTTCGGTGCTACGACCATCCTGCATCATCAGATCTGCTAGCTCGTCAATGATCACGACGATGAACGGAAGCCGATCACTTCGGTCCACGCGACCATCGTTATAGGCTGCAATGTTTCGGGCGCCCGCTTCAGCAAAGAGTCGATATCGATTCTCCATCTCTAGCATTGTCCAGCGCAGTGCCGCCGATGCCTTGTCAGCTTCTGTGATCACGGGAACAAGGAGATGTGGAAGGCCGTTGTATCCAGAAAGTTCTACGCGCTTTGGGTCGATCACGATGAGCCTCAGCTCGTCTGGCCTGGAACGAAAGAGCAGGGAGGCGATGAGGGCGTTCACCATGACGCTCTTTCCAGATCCAGTGGCACCAGCGATGAGGAGATGCGGCATCTTGGTGAGATCTGCAGCACGCGCCGTGCCCGCGACATCTCGCCCGAGTGCAAAGGTGAGCCCTTGGCTGGAGTCTGCGAACTCTACCTCCTCGAAGATGCGCTTAAGTCCGACCACGTTACCCTCGCGGTTCGGAATCTCGACGCCAACCACCGAGCGCCCCGGAATCGGCGCTTCAATGCGAATTGATCGTGCAGAGAGTGCCATCGCCAGATCGTCTGCGAGAGCCTCGATCTTGCTCACTCGCACGGATGCATCGGGCGCTAGTTCATATTGCGTCACCACCGGACCAGCGCTGATCCCCACAACCTGCGTTGTGATGCCAAAGCTTGCAAGCTTGGACACGATGATCTCGCTATTTGTCTCATGATCCATCCCAGCTCCGGCACGAGCGGGAGCGTGCGCGGTTAGGAGTTCAATGCTTGGAAGGATGTATTCGTGTCTTTCGCCACCTACTGGAGGAGCAACTCCCTCGACAGAACGCGCTGACAAGCCGTCGCGCACGGACGAACCCGCAACTCTTGCTGGCGCGAACGTTGATGAAAGCGGCGGCACAGATTCTGCAGGAATGCGCGGGGGGCTCGTGAGCGCGCGCGCTTCGACGAGACCCGCTTCGTCACCCCCCTCATTCGGGTCGTGCGTGAGCGTGATCCGATTGCTGCTTTCGTCACGGTTCCCATCAACGATTACCGAGGCGTTCGCTCGCGCCGCCTCACGATCTCTTTGCGCCTTCTCGCGACGCTCTGCGAGCTCCTCTACTCCTCGGGCAATCGCCTCTGCGCTGGCGAGCGCTCCCGCCTTTGCGCCGCCGAAGAGTGACCTGAAGATCCTGCGAACCGTGGATTCCGCGAGGATTAGCGCAATAGCGATGAGCAGTGCGCTCCACGCAGCGAGTCCGCCGATCGGTGTCAAAAGACTGGAAACACCGCCGCCGGTGATCCCCCCGATGATGCCACCTCGACCAGGGAAGAGAATCTCAACGATCGCCAAGAGTGCAGGCAGCGCAGCGATCGCGAGGAGCGCGCGGAGAACATCACGAGCAGACTTCTCACCGCTGCGCTCGAACCAGACGCCGAATGCGATCAGCGTGGGAGGGAGCATCCAGCGGCCAGCCCCGAACCATGGTGCGAGAATGTCACGCAGTGCATCGGCCAGGAGCCCCCGCCCTGGGAGTACGAGGCCAACAGCGAGCACAACTCCAGTGACCGCGAACACGAGAAAGATGATTGTGCGCGCCGCCGCGCCACTAATAACCCTGCCACCGCTGGCTCGGCTGCGGCGCCCGCCTCTTGCCACGTTAGACCTCGACGACGACTGGCACCACAAGTGGCCGTCGTCGTGTCTCTCGACTCAAGAATCGAGAGACTGCTTCGCTGAGCTGCGCCTTGATCAGACCAGTCTCGGCGCTTCGATCATTCTTTTGCTGGATTGCCTTTAGCGCAATGCTGATCGTCGCCTCAACCAGCTTATTGTCCTCATCCCCGTTCAGGAAACCTCGTGTGACGAGCACTGGGCGCCCAACCGGCTTCCCTGACTGCGCATCGACCGACGCGAAGATGACAACAATCCCGTCATCTGCGAGGGTGCGTCGGTCCCGAAGCACGATTTCGCTAATCTCGCCAACCGAGGAGCCGTCAACGAAGACAGCACCATGCGGGATCGGCGTCGTGCGTCGTGCGCTGCCATCGGCGTAGAATTCTATCGGCGTACCGTTGTCAATAATGAAGACATTTGATGCGCTCACGCCCATCTGCGTGGCAAGCCGTCCGTGCGCCACCTGCATCCGCATCTCACCGTGCATCGGCACAAAATGTCGTGGCCTGGTGAGCGCGAGCATCATCTTGAGTTCTTCCTGCGACGCGTGCCCGGAGACGTGCACTTGTGCGATTGAGTGATAGATCACATTTGCTCCAGACTTGAAGAGATTGTCGATCGTTCTTCCAACCGCTTCCTCATTCCCTGGGATTGGCGATGCCGATACGATCACCGTGTCGCCGTTTTGGATCTCGACGTTGCGGTGTTCGCCATTGGCCATCTTCGCCAGCCCCGCCATCGGCTCTCCCTGCGCGCCTGTGGTTGCAATAACGAGTGGCTCCTTGCTCCGCCGCCCGATCTCCTCCTTTGCAATCAGAGGTGTGGGAAATGTCAGGTAGCCAAGATCTCGAGCGATCTTGACGTTTTGTTCCATGGATCGCCCCACAACCGCGACCTTGCGTCTGAATTCGCCCGCTGCGTCTAAGACTTGTTGTATCCGTGCAATGTTTGAGGCAAACGTCGCTACGATCACCCGACCAGGCGCATCACTGATGATTGACTTGAAGGCTTGACCGACCACCTGTTCGCTCGGGGTATAGCCTGGTGCCTCTGCACGAGTGCTATCGGAGACAAGTGCCAAGACACCCTGGGCGCCGAGTCGCGCAAGCACTGCGAAGTCAGCCGCCTTGCCATCTGCTGGCGTCTGATCAAACTTGAAGTCACCCGTGTGCACGACCGTCCCAACCGGCGAGTGGATCGCATAGCCCATGGCATCAGGGATCGAGTGCCCTACACGGAACGGCTCTATCACAAATGGTCCGATCTCAATCTGATCGCCCGGATCAAGGGGACGCAGTGGGTTGGCGGTGACTTTGTGCTCTTTCAGCTTGTTCGCGAGGAGACCACGCGCAAGGGTGCTCGCGTACACAGGGACGCCAGGAAGATCAGGGAGTATGTGGGGAAGGGCACCAACATGGTCTTCATGGCCGTGCGTGATGAGAACTGCCTTGACCGCGTTCTTTCGCTCGCGCAGATAAGTGATATCGGGAATGATGATGTCTACGCCGAGCGTGGTTTCATCAGGGAATGCGAGCCCGCAGTCGACCAGGATGATCGTCTCCTGGTACTCGTAGAGGTAGAGATTTTTTCCAATCTCGCCCATTCCGCCAAGCGGAATGAGCCGTAGCGGCGACCCGCTTGGCGCTGCGCGGTCGGGACGCCGCCGAAGCGCCGGGCGCTGACCCATTGTTTGTTTCACGCTGCCTGATCGGGGCTGCGGCCGTCCCTCGTTGCGCCGCTGAGGACGAGCGGGAGGACGCTGCCCCGAGCCTCCGGAGCCACGCTGTCTCATTCAGCCTCCCCTTCAAAGAGGCGGAGCTGTGCCTGCTCCGCGCTAGGTTCCTTCCGCAACAGCCTAGCCTCCCCCGCCTCTCCGCGAGCGGAGGCCCAGCGAGCGCGTGCAGCAGGGAGTTCTCGGACCAGCGCACCCATGTCCCGCTCAAGCGTCGGACGCAACGCGCCGTTGTGGAGCGCCGCAGCGGGGTGGTAGAGCGGAAAGAGCGTTGCGCCGAGCGGGAGCCCCACTCCGCCTAGCAGCGGGTTCCCATGGACTACGGAGATCTTCGCATCAGGGGCGAAGGCGCGGAGGGCGTGACGGCCAAGCGGCGCCACAATCACGGGGCTCAGGAGGGCGAGTTGGCGCTCGAGGAACGATGCGCAGGCGGCGATCTCCTCGGGCGCTGGGTCGCGGTTTTCGGGTGGGCGGCACTTGATGACGTTCAGCACGAAGACATCCTCTCGCGCATGGCCTGTGAGCCCAAGGAGGAGGTCAAGAAGCCTTCCGGCTGACCCAACGAATGGTCGACCGACCGCATCCTCACTCGCACCAGGGGCCTCTCCAACAAAGAGCAGCTCGGCGTTTGCGTTTCCCTCGCCCGGGACGCTATGCGCCCTGAAGGAACCGAGGGGACAGGCCCGACAGGATTCAATCTCGTGCGCGAGGTTGGCGAGCGCCGCCGCTCGCCCTTCAAGCACGCGACGCGCTTCCCCAGAGCAGCTGGCGCTGAATCAGTAGCTCAGCGATCTGCACTGCATTCGTCGCTGCACCCTTGCGAACATTGTCGCTCACAACCCAGAATGCGAGCCCGTGCTCAACGCTCGCATCAACACGCACACGGCCAACAAAGATCCCGTCGCTACCTGATGAGGTTGCCGCGAGCGGATAGGTGTGTGTTGCTGGGTCGTCCTGCACAAAGACGCCTTCTGTCTGTGCAAAGACTGTCCTTGCACGGACAGGAGAGAGCGCTCGCTCGAGTTCAACGTGAACAGCCTCCGAATGGCTCACCTCAACAGGGATGCGCACTGCCGTCGCACTGATCCGCAGGCTTGGCAGGTTGAGAATTTTGCGGCTCTCACGCACGACTTTCTGCTCCTCCTTTGTGGAACCGTCCTCCAGGAAGACATCGATCGCTGGGATTGGACTGAGGACAACCGGGTGTGGGTAGATGGTAGAGACAGGCGGCCTCCCTTCCACTACGGCGGCACGCTGCTGCTTAAGATCATCAACAGACTCTGCACCGGCCCCAGAAACAGCTTGGTACGTTGCGACCACTACCCGTCGAAGGCCCGCCTCTTCCTGCAGAGCCTTTAGGAGTGGCGCAAGTTGCATCGTTGAGCAGTTTGGGTTCGCAATGATCCCACGGTGGTCGCTGAGTGCTTCAGGGTTCACCTGAGAGACCACCAGGGGCACCGACGGGTCCATACGCCATGCGCTGGAGTTGTCTACGACTGCACATCCACGTGCCGCCGCTTCAGGAGCAAGCTGCAGACTCACGTCAGCCCCAGCGCTGAACAGCGCAATGTCTACGCCAACAAATGCGTCCGGAGTTGCCTCTTCCACCGGGATCTGCGCTCCACAAAATGAGACGGATCTCCCCCCTGCAGATGCGGCCAGGGGCAGGAGCCTTCGAATGGGGAAGCCTCGCTCCTCAAGGACGCTGATCATGGTGCGACCAACAAGACCAGTCGCACCAACGACGGCAACGACATACCCGTCGCTCCCCGTTCCCGCGCGTTGCGATGTGCTGCGATTCATGTCGCGAGTATAACGAACGACCCGCCGCTCTGGCGACGGGTCGTACACTTGGAGATGCGCTCGTGAATGGCTCCGACGCAGGCTACTCGCGTGACGTAGCCTTATGGCGCTGCATAGCAGCTCGTCGGGAGAGGTTCACTCGCCCTTGACGGTCGACCTCCATGACGACGACCATAATCTCGTCGCCAACAGCAACCTCGTCTTCAACGGTATTGACGCGGTAGTCAGCAAGCTCGCCAATTCGGACGAGACCCTCCTTGCCAGGGAGGATTTCAACGAAACAGCCGAAGCCCATGATGCGAGTTACCTTGCCCATGTACAGCGCGCCTATCTCGACCTCCTTAGTGATGCCATTGATCGCATCAAGGGCACGCTTGGTCCGCTCAGGGTCGCTGGAGGCAATCTGCACGGTTCCGTCATCTTCCACATTGATGTTCACCTGGAAATCGTCCTGTAGCTTGCGAATGACGGCTCCACCCTTGCCAATGATGTCACGAATCTTTTCAGGATTGATCTTGATCGTCGTGATTCGCGGGGCAAAGTCTGAAAGTTCAGGTCGCGCGGTAGAGAGCACCGCATCCATCTTGTCGAGAATCTCAAGCCGCGCGGCTAGCGCATCTTTGAGACCCGTTCGAATGATTGCTCCTGTGATGCCTTGCACCTTAATGTCCATCTGAAGGGCAGAAATTCCCTTACGAGTGCCTGTCACCTTGAAGTCCATGTCGCCAAATGCATCCTCCTTACCGAGAATGTCAGTGAGTACAACGAATTCGCCATCTGGTTCCGACATGAGGCCCATCGCCGCGCCAGCAACCGCCGCCTTGATGGGCACGCCGGCATCAAGTAAGGCCAGGCTTGAGCCGCACGTGGAGGCCATTGAAGTTGAACCATTTGACGTGACGCATTCAGAGACGACACGAATCGTGTATGGGAACTCTTCGGCCGACGGAAGCACTGGTAAGAGGGCTCGTTCCGCGAGTGCCCCGTGCCCGATCTCTCGGCGGCCAGGTCCCCGCATCGGCTTGTTTTCACCCGTGCTGTAGGGCGGCATGTTGTAGTGATGCAAGTAGCGCTTGGTTGCAACTGGCGAAATCGTATCCAAGCGCTGCGCCTGTGCGATCGGACCGAGGGTGGCGATGCTGAGCGCCTGTGTGTCGCCGCGCGTGAAGAGACCCGTGCCGTGGGCGCGTGGCAGGAGTCCAACCTCAACGGTGATCGGGCGGATCTGATCCACCTTTCGACCGTCAATGCGGATCCCCTCCTTCATCGTGAGGGTGCGACCGGTCTTCTTGTGCATGTAGCCGAAGAGGTTCTTCCCGAGGCGCGCCTTGCGACGTGCCGCTTCGAGAAGCGCCTTCGGTTCGCCCTTCCCGCTGCGCGCTGCACGGATTGAGTCGCTGATCCCCTCCTTGAGGGTGGCGAGTCGCTCCGGGAGCTCTGCGGCGAGTAGGAGTAGCAGCTCGGCGGTTGCCTCCGCATCGGTCCCTGCGCGGTGCGTTGGGGCCGTGGTTACGCCGTAGATGCGCGCCAGATCGCCGAGCTTGAACGACTCGCTCTCTGGGTACGCCTCACGGAAGAGGACGAATGTATCGAGGTACTGCCCCTGCTCCGTGGCAAAACTGCGACCCTTGCCAAGCGCCTCGTCAAGGAACGAGACATCGAAGCCAAGGTTGTGACCAACAAGTGTTGCTCCCTTTGCGAAGTCCGCAAACTTCTCCGCTGCCTCCTTTGGCGCGATCCCCTTCTTCAGGTCGGCAGTGGTGATGCCGTGCATCTGCACGCCTACGATCGGATTGCCGGCATTGACGAGTGTGCTCCACCGGTCCGTGATCTTGCCGCCCTTGATCTTCACTGCGGCGATCTCAACGAGGTCCGACAGCTTTGAATCTAGCCCTGTGGTCTCAGTGTCCACGACGACGAACGTCGCGCCACTCGCAACTGCCTCAGAGAACGCAAGCACGCTTTCAACGCCAGGTTCAATATACGGAACGCGCTTCGGCTTGCCCACCTTCGCGCGGAGCTGCTCTTGAAGGGAGATCAGCGCCTTGATGGCGTCGTGACCGAACTCGATTGCCTCGGCCATCTTGGCTTCGCTAATGAGATTGGCGCCGGCTTCAACCATCATGATCGCATCTGTTGTGCCAGAAACCACGAGGTCGAGATCGCTCGTCTCCAGCTGCTCGAAGGTTGGATTCAGGATGAACCTATTGTCGACCAGTCCAATGCGAACTGCACCGATTGGGCCAAGAAATGGAATCTCTGAGATTGTGAGCGCCGCTGATGCAGCGATCGTCCCGAGGATGTCCGGATCGTTCTCCTGATCCGCGCTCAGCACCGTGATGACAACCTGGACGTCGTCCTTGTAGCCCTCAGGGAAGAGTGGTCGAATCGGTCGGTCGGTAAGTCGAGCAGAGAGCGTTGCGTTCTCTGAGGCCTTCCCTTCGCGTTTGATGTAGCCGCCAGGGATCTTCCCCGCCGCATACATGCGCTCTTCAAACTCAATCGTGAGCGGGAAAAAGTCGAGACCCGGTCGTGGGTCGCTTCGATTCGCCGTGCCGAGGACGACCGTGTCGCCGTAGCGAACCGTCACGGCGCCGCCTGCAAGGCGAGCCATTCGTCCCGTCTCAATGGTGAGTGTCTGGCCGCCAAACTCGGCGGATACCGTTGTGATTTCCATGTTGCTCCTCTTCAGGCCGCGCCCATATGGCGCCCGGCCGAACTAGCTGCTCAGCGGTGCTGAGCGGGGGTTAGCGACGAAGGCCGAGCTTCTCGGTGAGTGCGGCGTGCCGGGCCACATCCTCGCGTCGTAGGAAAGTCAGCAGGCGACGTCGCTGGCCGACGAGCTTCAAGAGCCCTCGGCGCGAGTGATTGTCCTGCTTAAATGTCTGAAGGTGCCCAGTGAGCCCCTCAATGCGCTCCGTGAGGAGTGCGATCTGAACCTCGGCAGAGCCGGTGTCCTGAGCGTGTCGCCCATTGGCAGCGACGATTCGCTCGGTCGTTGTTCGATCTAGTGGCAAGGTCTCTCTCTCCTGTCTGGGGGGCTCCAAGGCCCACCCCAACTCAATTCAAATCTCTTGGACGCCCGAAGCGTAGCAATCGGCGCCCACTCCGTCCAGCGTGCCCGCTCAACAGGGCTGCTCGTAACCGAGATGCCCCCTCAGGAAGGCGGTCGGCGGCGTCATGATCGAGGCTAAGGGTCCGTTGGGCTGGGTCGAAGCGTGCGCGTGCTACTCGTCCTGTGAGTGGGAGGCGACCCGAACGGTGGGCTGCCGCGCCAATTCGGACCTCGTACTCCCCTGCCGGCGGGAGTGCGAAGCCCTCCCATTCAATCTGTAGATCGAGACCCTCTTGGACCCGCCGTGCCAAGATCGCGTGCGGTCGGCCGAGAGCATGGGCGGCCGCCGAGAGATCCCCAGCCGCGATCGCTAATCGGATCGCGGTGCTTCGAATTGGAACCCCCTCCGTGCGCGCCTCCGCAACAGGGTGTACCTGAATCCCTCGACTTGCCCCCCAAGAGCGAATCTTGTCGATGCGCCCCTCTCTGCGATGCCCAAAGGCGCTCTCTGGCGAGAGCACGATGCTCCGTGCCCCCGTTGCCGCCACAAGACGCTCAATGAATGACTCCCACGCCGTGTCGCGCATCTCCACGTCAAACGGAAGGTCGCACCACTGCTCGACGCCCGCGGATGTGAGGCGTAGCTCAAGCTCCATGGGATCGAGAAGCCTGAGTGGAGCTATGCCGCGAAGGAGAAGGTCAGGGTGGGGATGAAATCCTATGTGGATCCGATGAAGGCCTGCGGACGCAGCGAGACGCTCTGCGGCGAGTAGGATCCGCTGATGACCCCGATGAAGACCGTCAAAGATCCCTACCGTGAGTACCGAGCCGTCTTCTCGAGCACCCGCGAGTTTCGCACCTTCAAGCTCCTCCCAGCCGAAGAGGTGCGACTGGCTCGAGGCACCTTCAAGGTTCACCCTGCCTCCACAGGATGCCGTCTCCCAGGAGACGTCGCGTTAGGGGTGATGAACACGCGCTCTGGTTGAACGCCAGCATCCGTGCGCCGACCAAGGGCGGCAAGACTGTTAGCAACCATCAAGCGAACCTGATCACCCATCGGGATGTTCTCAATCGAAGGTCCACACAGGTGTGCCGAGATCAATGCGCCATCTTGCAAGAGTCGAGTTGCTGCTCCGTTCAGATCGATCCGTGGAATGGTTT
Source organism: Candidatus Limnocylindrus sp. (assembly GCA_046081085.1). Taxonomy (GTDB): domain Bacteria; phylum Chloroflexota; class Limnocylindria; order Limnocylindrales; family Limnocylindraceae; genus Limnocylindrus. The sequence goes on along the minus strand of JBJTVF010000045.1, from coordinate 5,454 downwards.
CGATACCAGCGTCAAGCGGAAGGAGCATCTCAGACAGCCGACCCGCGAGCGCCGCCTCCGCAATGGCGGTCATCGAGTGGGCCTGGGCGACGTCGAACGCTCCAGAACCGATCCGACGCAACGCCACCAGGTGCGCACCGCTTCCTACTGCGGCCCCCAGATCGCGCGCGACAGCCCGAATGTAGGTCCCTGAGCTGACATCCAGCCGCGCACCCATAAGAGGTTCGTCCGGTTGGCTCTCGTCCCATGCGGACATCTCGAAGCGGGTGATCTCAATCGAGCGGGGAGCAAGGGTGACTGTCTCTCCTGCGCGCGCACGTTCGTATGCCCGTACGCCGTCGGTTCGCTTTGCGGAGTGGCTTGGGGGGATTTGCTCAAGGGCGCCGCGAAACCTTGGGAGAAGCGACTCAACGTGCTCACGAGTCACTCGAGCTGTCGCACCCCGAATCAGTTCGCCATCAAGGTCATCGGTTGTGGTTGCACCGCCGAACGAGAATGTTGCCTCATAACGTTTCGCCCCTCCTAGATGTAGCGCGGCGAGACGCGTTGCGCGTCCCAGGACGAGCACGAGAAGGCCAGTCGCAAAGGGGTCGAGCGTGCCGCCGTGACCGATTCGCGGTTGACCTGAGATTCGACGCACCTTCGCAACAACATCATGGCTCGTTGGTCCGTTCGCCTTGTCGACGAGCAGAATGCCGTCGATGCCAGGTGTACTTGGACGTCGGCGTGCCACAACTTAAGCCTCGGCGCCGTGCCCCGTACGAAGTGAGGTGACCGCGCGAAGCACTGTTGCAACCGCATCATCAAGGGGAGCTGCAACACTCGCGCCCGCCGCGCGCGCATGTCCGCCACCCCCAAAGAGTGCAGCGATCTTCGTCGCGTCGAGTCCCTGCGCCTTTGTCCGTATCGATAGGCGCGTTGCATCTACCCCCTCCTCCTTGAAGAAGAGCGCAACATCCGCCTCGTCAATCTGGGCGAGCGTGTCAACAATCCCTTCGGTCTCATCTGGCCTCGACCCAGTCGCCTGAAGGTCGGATTTCAACGCAGCGACCCAGACGGTGAGCCCCCCATCTGACATTTGAATGCGATCGAGCACGCGCGCGTGGAGGCGTACCTGCGCCGCCGGCTTGGAGCGGTAGAGGCGACGGGAGATCTCGCTGATGGGTGCACCCGCCTCAAGCAGAAGGGCAGCCATCTGCAGGGTCCGTGGGGTCGTGTTGTTGTGCTGGAAGGTCGCGGTGTCCATGATGATTCCAGCCGCGAGTGTGGCCGCGAGGTTGCCATCTTCAGCAGCGAGATCGGATCCAAGCGCAACGGCTATCAACGTGATCATCTCGCATGTCGCTGCCGCAGTCGGATCGATCCACTGCAGGGGTGAGTTGCTGCGGTTGGAGACGTGGTGGTCAATGGTTGCTCTCGTCACACTACTCGGCAGCGCTTCCATGAGCGCGCCCGCGCGCCCGGCACGGCGTGTCTCACCACAGTCGACAAGGACAACCGCGTCTGGGGTCCAGTCTGGTGGCTCTGTGAGCACACGATGGATCATCGGGATTACGTCGTATACGGCTGCAGGGGTGTCCGCACAGAAGACGGCGACCTCAGCACCTCGCTGCTTGAGAATTGATTGAAGCCCTAAGGCTGCGCCAAGCGCATCCGCGTCTGGTCGTTCATGCGGGATGATCCAGATCTTCGATGCACTCTGCAGTAGCTGCAGGAGTTCAGCAGGCACAGTGGCGCACGCCTCGGCGCGAAGAGCAGCGGCACGTGCACCCAGCGTCATGAACCCTCCCCGGAAGGTCGAACCGTGCCGGGGTTCGGGAGCGGGGCTAGATCATCGAGCGGGTCGTCGCCGCGCTCGATGCTTCCGAGCAGTTGCTGGATCCGGCTGCCGCGCTCACTCGCAGCATCCAGTTCAAAGTGCAGGGCTGGAACGCGCCGGATACGGAGGCCCTTCGAGATGACCGTGCGTAGGTATGGAGTAGCACTCCTCAGTGCTGATAGAGATGCCTCTCGTTGCTTATCCGTGCCTATCGCGCTGATGAACACCTTCGCATGGCGCAGATCGGGTGACGTCTCAACGCCAACGACGGTTACAAAGCCCAATCGTGGGTCACTCACTGATCGCGAGAGATGGGTGCTGATCTCCTCACGCAGGAGTTCGTCAACGCGCGGCATCCGCTCGGTCACTAGAGCACCCTACGAGTTGACTGCTCCCCGACGACCTCCAGAATGTCACCCTCTTGGATTGCGATCGTAGGTCCAAGGCCAATGCCGCACTCCTGACCCTCTTTCACCTCGCGAACATCGTCACGGAATCTTCGGAGCGACTCCACGACATCTGTGGCTACCACAGCTCCCCCGCGTATGAGGCGAACTTTAGACCCACGCGTGACGCGACCTTCACGAACAACACATCCAGCAATGACAAATCCCTTCGCAGGGAAGAGCTGCTTGACTTCGGCGCGACCTTCGACAACCTCAGACTTCTCCGGATCGAGCATCCCTTCAATCGCCGCCTTCATGTCGTCAGTGAGTTCATAGATGATCTCGTAGAGCCTGACATCTACCTTCTCAGTGTCCGCCATTCGTCTGGCCCCTGGAGTGAGAGTCGTCGTAAAGCCGAGCACAATGGCGTCGGAGGCGGAGGCGAGCAAGATGTCATTTTCGGTGATTTCGCCCGCGGCCGACATGAGCACATTGATGCGAATCTCATCGCTCTGTAGCTTCTCCAATTGATGTTCTATCGCGCCGAGGGAGCCCGCGACATCTGACTTCAAGATGACGCGGACCTCTTTACCGCCCCCTGACTGGATGCGCCGGTAGAGCTCTTCCATGGTCGCCCTGCCGCCGCCGTCGCGAGCGGTCGCTGCCCCGTTCTTTGCGGTTTCAGCGAGTTCGCGTGCCTCTCGATCATCGGCGGCTACCCGGAAGATGTCCCCGCTCGATGGTACCTCGGGGAGGCCAGAGATCACGACAGCTGTGGACGGACCTGAGCTCTTTACGCGCGCGCCGTCAGGGGTTTCGAGTGAGCGAACCTTCCCTGAGATCGCCCCCGCAACGATCGCGTCGCCAACGCGAAGGGTTCCAGTCTGGACGATCACGGTTGCGATCGGGCCACGCCCCTTATCGCGTTGCGCCTCGATCACGGTGCCAATTGCGGGGCGTGACGGATCCGCCTTGTAGTCGCCAAGGTCAGCGACGAGTAGGACCATGTCCAACAAGTCGTCTAGGCCGATCCCGGTCTTCGCCGAGACCGCAACGAGCGGAACGTCGCCGCCATACGCTTCTACCAGCACGTTCGCTTCTGCAAGTTCGCTCTTCACTCGTTCTGGGTTTGCCTCGGGCTTGTCTACCTTGTTCATGGCAACGATGATCGGGACATTGGCCGCTCGAGCATGACTGATCGCTTCCGTCGTCTGAGGCATCACCCCGTCATCCGCAGCGACCACAATGATGGCGATGTCTGTGACCCGCGCGCCACGTGCGCGCATCGCAGTGAATGCCTCGTGTCCTGGGGTGTCAAGGAAGAGGATGCGACGATCTCCGCGCTTCACGAGACTCGCGCCGAGGTGTTGCGTAATCCCACCGCGCTCTCCCGCTGCAACGGTTGTCTTTCTGAGCGCATCAAGGAGGCTCGTCTTCCCGTGGTCAACATGCCCCATCACTGTGACGATTGGCGCACGTGTCTCAAGCGCGGCGGTCGCTGACTCCTCAAAGAGGACCTGCTTGGTCGCCGCGGGTGGGGCTTCCGGTGCCTCCGTCGGTTCCTCTTCTACGACTTCAGGCTCAGGTTCTGCCACATTGAACCCGAGCTCTGTTGCGATCAGCGCAGCGGTCTCGCGATCGATTCCCTGGTTCATGGTGGCAAACACCCCACTGCGGATGAGTGGGTTGATGATGTCGGCCGGGTTAACGCGGAGGGTTTGGGCGAGTTCACCAACGGTCATGGATGGCGGTAGCACCAGCACCCCTGTCTCGTGAACCTGCTGCGGCTTTTGCGGACGCGGTTCAGGATTGGTACGGTCAGGCCGAGCGGTTCGCACGCTCCTTCTCTGCTTGGTCATGCACCCCTCCTCTCGTTCGAGCTCTCTACCCAGGCGCGGTGCGCCTCTTCGATGACGTCAAACTCTTTATCGCTTACGGGACCCCGAAGCCCCTGCCAGATCGCGGCCCGAATGTCGTTTCGATGCGAACCCCCGCACATCCATACTCCGCGACCGCCACGCTCCCCAAAACGCAGCGTGCCCTCGCCGTCGCGACTTAGACGTAGCAACTCCTGACTGCCGAAGCGCCGCCTGCAGAGCACGCACGTGCGCTCCGTCAATCTGCGCGTCCCTATGCCTCACCCTCGACGGTTACCGCCTCAGTGCCTGCTGGAGCAACCGCCGCCGGGCTGGCCGTTCCGTCGCTGGCAATATCAATGCGGTAGCCAGTTAGGCGTGCGGCGAGTCGGGCATTCTGCCCTTCGCGACCGATTGCCAGCGAGAGGGCATGCTCTGGAACGGTGACGATTGCTGACTTGGCACTCTCGTCAACCACAACTGAGGCAACGGGGGCTGGCGAAAGCGCTCGACTGATCATCTCTGCGGGGTCATCGGTGAATGCGATGATGTCAACTTTCTCACCACCGAGCTCCTCAACCACAGCCTGCACACGCGCACCACGTTGACCGACAACGGTGCCGACCGGGTCAAGTCCCACTTGGCGTTCGCTCACAATGACCTTCGAACGGTGTCCGGGCTCACGTGCAATCGAAGTGATCTCAACGAGGCCCGAGCCGAGTTCCGGTACCTCAAGCTCGAAGAGCTTCTTCACAAAGTTCTTGTGGGACCTCGTGAGGAGGATCTCTGGTCCGCGGACGGTGGTGCGAATCTCTAGGAGCAGGGCCTTGACGTTCTCTCCGATCCGAAACGTGTCAAGCGGCGAAAGCTCTGTTGAGGGAAGGTAGGCTTCTGCACGACCAAGATCAAGGACGAGATTCCTGCGGTCGACGCGCATGACAATGCCGGTAAGGATCTCCCCTTCGCGCTCAGCGAACGAGCGCATCACCTGCTCTCGCTGAATCTGAACGAGGCGCGCCTGGAGGGTTTGCCGGGCCTGCGCAGCTACGATGCGCCCGATCTCTGGGCTCATCTCTTCAGTCTCGATGAGCTCCCCGACCGCGGCCCCTGGGTGCGTCGCTCGAGCCTCCGCGAGCGTCCATTCAGCCCCCGGCACCGAGACCTCTTCCACCACTCGAAGGGCTCGGAAGACCCGCATCGAGCCCGTGTCGGGGTCCAGCTGGACGTGGATATCGACTGTACCGTGACGTCGATTGAGAGCTGCGGCGTACGCCTCTTCGGCCGCCTGAAGCACACTTTCGCGATCAATCCCGCGCTCAGCACCCAACTGTACGAGGGCGCCAACAAGCTCCTTGCTCATTTCTGCCTCCCATCTCGCTTGGCAGCCCCGATA
>JBJTVF010000044.1:0-7178 GCA_046081085.1 Candidatus Limnocylindrus sp. | reverse complement strand
GGGGTTGAGATCACCTTTCGGCCATGGCACTGCAAGCGGCGTAATCTGACACGTAGGGAGCGAGCTCTCAAGCTCTTTTGCGGCGGATGTGATTGCGCGCAGCAGACCGGATGGCTGAACCTCTCCATCTGGCGCGGGCGTGCGAGACACAAGTGCGCAGAGCAAGATGCGCCTCGCATTTTTCTCGTTCGCACGCGTGATGAGCGAGTGCAACTCTTCAATAGATGGTGGGAGGTATGCGATCAGCGCGATAGTCGGAGTGGCAACTCCCGCGATGTTTGACACGTGTCGACGCAACTCTTGACTCCAGGCAAGTCCGACTCCAGTCGCAAGCGGTCGTACGTGCGTAACCTCGGTGGCTGAGAGCTCACTGAGTGGCGTGTTCTCTTCATCGCAGAGTAGAACCGTAGTTTCGTTGCCGAGGTAGCGGTGCAGTGCGCTGTTCGGCTGTGCGCCGAGGCGCACCAGCTCCAGCAGGTCAACCCCCGCTGGATCAAGGACGACAAGCGCGGGGCTCCCTTCGCGGTGCTGCTCTTCTCGCATGCCATCAGATTACCCCCTAACCTGACCCCTGATGATGAAAAGCAAGTCCGACGCAGAGATTGCGATGCAGGCAGCCTCCATTGCTGGTGAGCTGCTGCTAAAACTCCGCCACGCTGCAGCAAAAGATGGAGCCATAGACTCCGAAGCACTTCGGACTGCAGGGGACCGCGATGCCAATCGCGCGATCTTGGAGCTGCTGGCGAAGGAACGACCAGACGACGGCATTCTCTCCGAAGAGGCGGCAGATGATTTAGGACGACTAAGCGCCGAACGCATCTGGATCGTTGATCCGCTCGACGGGACGCGCGAGTTTGGCGAACGAGATTCTGCTGGCGTCTGGCGTGATGACTTCGCCGTGCACGTTGCGCTCTGGGTGCGCGGTGAGGGCCTAACGTGCGGTGTCGTTGGACTCCCTGCGCGCGGTCTGATCTACAGCAGCAATGTGCAGACGGTCGTCCCACCAAGCCCAGCTGGACCACTGCGCATTGCGGTGAGTCGCACACGACCGCCAGGCTTTGTTGCAGCACTGGAGTCAGCGGGTGACGCCACACTTCTGCCGATGGGCTCTGCTGGAGTGAAGGTGATGGCGGTGGTGAGCGGCGAAGCCGACGCCTACATCCATGCTGGCGGCCAGTATCAATGGGACTCGGCTGCACCGGTTGCGGTGGCACTGGCGGCGGGGCTTGTTGCGACGCGGTTTGACGGCTCTCCGCTCAGATACAACGTCCCAGAACTTCTCCTCCCTGACCTCGTGGTCTGTCATCCAGACCGCGCCGACGAGGTGCGGGCACTCGTTGATGCGGCCGGCTTTGGGGCCGGCGATGCAAGTGGCGCGAGTGCGACAAGCGCTGGTACGGCAGAATCACCACGATGAGCAGAGTCGCCGAGGCCACCGCGTGAAGGGGCACGTCATCAGTCAGCTCGCCGCCCTCGAGGCGGAGAGCATCCACATCTTCCGCGAGGTTGCGGCGGAGATGGAGCGCCCCTGCCTCCTCTTCTCTGGCGGGAAAGACTCGATTGTGATGCTTCATGTTGCGCGCAAGGCCTTTGCTCCTTCGCCGATCCCGTTCCCTGTGATGCATGTCGACACCGGCCTGAACTTCGCGGAGGTGATTGAGTATCGCGATCGTTGGGCGGCACAACTCGGTCTGCGCCTCGTTGTTGCCTCGGTACAAGACGCAATTGTGCGTGGTGTGGTGAAAGAGGAGCCCAACGGCTCACGGAACCGCATCCAGACGCCAGTCCTGTTGGAGGCGGCGGCGCGCGAGAAGTTTGATGCCCTCTTTGGTGGCGGGCGCCGTGATGAAGAGAAGGCTCGCGCAAAAGAGCGTGTCTTCTCCTTCCGTGACGAGTTCGGCCAGTGGGATCCAAAAAACCAGCGTCCGGAGATTTGGAGTCTTTACAACGGACGGGTGTTTCCGGGCGAAAGCATTCGAGTCTTCCCGCTCTCCAACTGGACGGAGCTGGACATCTGGTCGTACATCGAAGCTGAAGGTATTGAGATCCCTTCGCTCTATCTGGCCGCCGAGCGCGAGGTCGTGGAGCGCGACGGCATGCTCTACGCCGTCAACGAGTTCGTCGCGCTGAAGGCGGGTGAGACGTCGAAGAGGTTGAGCGTCCGCTACCGAACAATGGGCGACGCGAACCTCACCGCTGCGGTGGAATCCGTTGCCGATACGGTGGCGAAGGTCGTGGAAGAGATTGCCGCGGCGCGAATCACCGAACGGGGCGCAACGCGAGGGGATGACAAGGTCTCTGAGGCGGCCATGGAAGATCGGAAGAAGGAGGGCTACTTCTGATGGAGGCCGACCTTCTCCGTTTCGCTACCGCGGGTTCTGTTGACGACGGAAAGAGCACGCTGATCGGACGACTCCTCTTCGATTCGAAGTCGCTCTTCTCGGATCAGCTTGAATCCGTGGAACGCGTCAGCCGTGAGCGCGGCCACGAATACACCGATCTCTCTCTCTTGACCGACGGACTCCGTGCGGAACGCGAGCAGGGGATCACGATTGATGTGGCGTATCGCTATTTCGCCACGCCACGGCGCAAGTTCATCATTGCCGACACCCCTGGCCACATTCAGTACACCCGCAACATGGTCACTGGAGCCTCCACTGCAGACGTTGCACTTGTTCTGGTTGACGCCCGCAAGGGGATGACGGAGCAGAGCCGACGCCACGCCTTCATCGCCACGCTGCTCGGTGTGCCGCACATGGTGGCCTGCGTCAACAAGATGGACCTTGTGGACTGGTCGGAAGAGGTCTTCGAAGGGATTCGCCATGAGTTCACCGAGTTCGCCTCACGACTGCGCCTCCGCGACCTCACCTTCATCCCGCTCTCGGCACTCAGCGGTGACAATGTGGTGACGCGCTCAACCAACATGCCCTGGTTTGACGGCGCACCGCTACTCAGTCACCTCGAGCGCCTGCACGTGGCGAGTGACCGCAACCTCGTCGACGTCCGCTTCCCCGTGCAGTACGTGGTGCGACCGCAGTCGCACGAGAACCGCGACTTCCGTGGATACGCGGGCACGGTTGCCTCAGGAATCTTGAAGCCTGGCGACCGTATCCGAGCGTTGCCTGCCGGCCTTGAGACCGAGATCGCGTCTATTGAGACGGCGGATGGCCCAGTATCAGAAGCGTATCCACCGATGGCGGTGACGATCACGCTCAACGATGAAATTGACATCAGCCGCGGCGACATGCTCTGCAGACCCAATAACGTCCCACTTGTCATGCAGGATATTGACGCGCAGGTCTGCTGGATGGATGAGGGTGCGCCGCTGACGACGGGGAAGACGTATGCGATCAAGCACACCACGCGCTGGGCTCGTGCGGTGGTGAAGCAGATCGACTACCGCATTGACATCAACACCCTCCACCGCGTGGAGGGGGTTGATGGCCTCGCGCTGAATGAGATCGGCCGCATCCGCCTCCGGTCTACGAAGCCGCTCTTTGTAGACCCATACCTAGCCAATCGGCAGACGGGCGCATTTATCCTTGTAGATGAGTCGACCAATCGCACGGTTGCTGCGGGGATGATTGTGCGTGAATCCGCTGGATGACATCACGTCGTCAGTAGGCGCGCACGGATGACCCGGAACCTCATCTCGATCCTTCTTCTCATTGCAATCGCCTTGTCTGTCGGTGTATCGCCTGCGCCGACCGCGGCCGCAAACAGTGGATGGCGAGCCTGCGCCGCGCGCCCCGTCCCTCTCCCCATTTCTCAGCACTTGAATCCAGCGCTCGCTGACCGACTGCAAGAGCGGGTCAACACGTGGCGGGAGAATCGCCGCACCCGGTATCCAGGGCTCTCCGTCGCAGTCCGTTGGGATGACGGCAGGACGGTGACCGCGGTGAGCGGCGTTGCCGACAGCAACAGCGGTCGGAAGGTGACGCCGGCCACGCCCTTTGCGCTTGCGAGCGTCAGCAAGCCCTTTGCCGCGGCGCTTGCGTTGCTGCTCGATGCATGCGGGGTGATGCCGCTCGAGACGCGGGCGGCATCGCTTGTCCCCTATGCGGACGTCCGTCCCGAAGCGACGATCGAAGATCTACTGAGACACGAAGGGGGCATGAGCGATTGGCTGACAGACAAGTACACGCGCATGAGCTGGCTCATCCAACATCCAAACGGCAAGGTTGGTGCGAAGACCGCCGTGCAGAATCTGCTTCCACGTGGTGATATTGGCGACTTTGACTATTCAAATTCCAGTTTCACGCTCGTGACGCTTGCGGCGGAAAAGGCGACGGGTGTGAGTTGGCGTGAGCTCATGCAAGAGCTGATCATCAAACCACTTGGGCTCACTGAGACGGCGTTCGGCCCCGTTGCTGGGGCATCGCGCACCCACATCTGGGCGAGAGGGAAGATGCGGCCGTTTGGGCAGCCAGGATGGGGGCCAACGAAATCTGTTGCTGCTGTCTTGCGCGGGGCGGGCGACCTGTTTGCCACACCCCGTGACCTCGCCCGATTCGGCGAACTGCTCTGGGGCGATCGACTCCTTGAAGGGAGTCAGACACAACTGATCAATGGCATCGCGAACCTTACGGGACTCTCGTGGTCGTACACGATCGGCAGCATGATGGACCGCAGCTGGCTCGGCACGCTGCGCACCTACGGACATACGGGCGGGTACAGCGGCGTTAGCACCACCCTGCGTCGAATACCAGAACTCGGTGTGACCATTGCCGTTACTGCAAACGGGATGGGGACGCCTGGCAACTACGCGGATGATCTTGCAATCAACCTGGTCGCACTCCTCGACGCTCCGGCTCCGAGCGCGGCGCAAGCGGTTGCTGGTGCAAGCGGCGCGGGCCTTACCGCCGCAATCCGCGCAAACCCTGAACCCTTCCCTGTCACCCCACCTGCTTCGCTCCTCGCCTGCGGGGGGAGCGGCACGGGTGCGAACGGCGCTCCATCTTGGCTCGATCTCTCTTCCACTGAAACTGGCGATTGGTCTGGTGCCGTCACGGCGCTCGCTGAACTTCCAGACGGGCGATTGGTTGCCGGAGGCGCCGCGCTGACGCGAGCGAGCGGCATTGCAGTCTCTGGGCTCGCCGTTCGTGACCCCACGGATGGAAGATGGGCGCCGTTCGCCTCGCTCACCCGCGCCGATGGCAGCGCGGCGACGGTGAGTTCTATTCGCGTCGATGAGGCACGCCAACGTCTCTATGTCGGCGGTGATTTCGTTCGCGTCGGCAACACCAAGAGTTCCATCGCGGCGAAGGGGATCGCGATGCTCAATCTAAAGAGTGGGCGCTGGAGGGCCCTTGGCGTCGGTTTGCGCGGGAGGGTGATCGTACGCTCGATCGATCTCGACGAGGCGAGTGGGCGGATCGTGGTCGGAGGGCGCTTTGCGGTTCCAGGAAATTTGAAGACGGTGAATGTTGGTGTCTGGGACTCGAGCCAAGGGTGGATTCAGCTGCAAGCGACCTCGGCAAGCGGCGCGCTCCAAGGACTTGTGGAGTCTGTTGCGCTCAATGCTGATGGCGTGGTTCATGCGAGTGGCCACCTTCGCGTCGGTGCTCAGGATGCCTTGATCGCGCAGTGGAATCCACTCGCCTCTGGATGGAGAGTGAGCGCGACGTCGAGCGTGTTGGGAGATGCGCCGCATACGTTGGCGCTCGATGCGAGCGGCAGGCTCATCGCCGGCACGGGTATTGGCTGGTATGGCAGCCCGTTGATTCGTGAAAGTCAGTTGAGCGGATATGGATGGGAACGAGTAGGGGCTGGCGTCACGCGTGTGCGCCGCGCAGCATCGATCACTGCGCTGGTCGCAACTCCTGAAGGGAGGGTCGTGGTGGGTGGAGCGTTCGATTCAGTTGGTAGCAGCGGAACGCAGCACATTGCTGTCTGGAGTGCCGCGAGCCAGTCCTTCAGCGCGATTGGGGAGGGGCTCGCCGCCGAGCCAGACGCGCTGGCAAGCTCCGTAAACTCAGTTGCGTACGCGTCGTTGCGACTGCGAAGTCTGGAACCGGGCGGCCGCGGGCGTACCTGCATCACGGCGTGGGGTGTGGCTCCCCCTTCAAAACCTGCCGCACCTGCGTTGACGGTGAAGCGCAAGAGCATCACCGTGAGCTGGGCGGCGCCAGTTGCAGGGAGTGCTCCAGCTGGGTGGATTGCGCAGGCAACGGCGAAGGGAAAGACGACGCGTTCGTGCCGTGCAGTTGCGAGCGAACGGAGCTGCACGATCACTGGCGTGACCCCTGGCACCAAGTACAGCGTTCGGCTGCTGGCTTACACGATTCCAGCCGGTCCATCACCGCAATCAGATGCAGTGAAGATCGCTACCAAGAGGTAGTGCCTCGCAACCTCTTGGCGGGTGCGGCGACGACGAATCTGAGTGCACTAGACTGAATAAGTGAGCCGATTCCCACGCACGCTTGGGGCCGCGCTGATGGGCGCCACACTTGCCCTCTTGTTGCTCATTGGCTGCGGCGGGACTGTCCTCAAAGATGAGGCAGAGGGTGAGAACCCCTTCCGAATCGTGGGGTATGTCACCGCTGGTGCGGTCTTGGATGTGATCAACGTCTCTAAGTTGACGCACATTAATTATGCATTCTTGCTGCCGATGAAGAACGGAGAGCTGAAGCCGTTCGGTTCATCAGCACAACTGCGCCGTGCCGTTGCGCGTGCTGCAGAGGCGGATGTCAAGGTGTTGATCTCTGTCGGAGGTTGGGGTTGGGATGAAGAGTTTGAAGCACTCGCCTCAGACAATGATCGCCGCGCTCGGTTTGTTGCTGGGGTGGTTGATTTTGTACTTGAGTATCAACTCGACGGTGCGGATATCGATTGGGAGTATCCAGACGCTGGCGCATCAAGTGCCAACTTTGTTTCTCTGATGGAGGAGCTCCGAAAGGCTCTTCCGGTGGGCAGCCTGCTCACGACCGCGGTCGTTGCCGATGCTGGCAACGCTACGGGAATTGACCCAGCAGTGTTCAAGTTCGTTGACTTTGTGAACATCATGGCCTATGACGCTAGCGGCACAGATCATTCACCATTTGACCTGGCAGAAGAGGCGCTCGCTTCGTGGGATGCGAAGGGTTTGCCAAGAGAAAAGCGTGTGCTTGGGGTTCCGTTCTACGCCCGCCCCGGATATCTCTCGTATCGCCAACTTCTTGAGTCTGATCCAAAGGCAG
>JBJTVF010000043.1:0-11547 GCA_046081085.1 Candidatus Limnocylindrus sp. | reverse complement strand
CGGGTTTGCCTACGCGTACGCCGTCGCGCACGGGTTCCTCACCGCTGGCCTCGGTCAGCGCGCACTGGTCATCGGCGCAGAGACGCTTTCACGTTCGGTGGACTGGAGCGATCGCGCAACCTGTGTCCTCTTTGGTGACGGCGCAGGTGCGATCGTCCTCGAGGCGCTCGACCTTGAGGCGGGAGAAGAGGCTGCGACTCGACCAGGGACGCTCAGCTTTGAACTCTCTGCGGATCCGAGCGGCGCGTATGCACTCTGGATCCCTGGCGGTGTCGGCGAGGGGGCTGATCCGCTGATCAAGATGGACGGGGCAAAGACGTACGTCTATGCCACGCGCACGATGGCTGCGGTTGCAACTGCGGCGATCGAGCGCGCCGGTCTCACGCCAGCCCAGGTGGATCTGGTGATCCCACATCAGGCGAACATCCGCATCATTGAAAACGTCTCCAAGGCGATCAACTATCCAATGGAGAAGATCTTCGTGAACTTGGACAAGTACGGGAACACCTCTGCGGCGAGCATCCCGATCGCGCTCTCCGAGGCGGTGGCCGCTGATCGACTGAAGCCTGGCGACGTCTTCTGCACCGTGGCGTTCGGTGGCGGTTATACCTCGGGCGCATTTGTCACGCGCTGGGGTGCCGATCCTGCACACGGTGCGCGCGCGGCGCAGGTTGATCCAGCAGGCATCCGCGTGGTTCGACCTGAGGGTGGCGCGAAGGCCGATGAGCCACCGGTCGTGCTGCGTGACTTTTTGCGCGGCGGACACAGGTAGACTCAGATTGATAGCGTGAAGGAGGGTGAGCATGTTTGAGCTGAAGGGCTACGCGGCGATCGTGACCGGTGGTGCACGGGGGATCGGCCGTGCCATCGCACTCGCCCTTGCAGACGCCGGTGCCGACGTGCTGATCACCTATAAGGGGAACACCGCTGCAGCGGATGCCGTGACGGCAGCAATCAGTGCCAAGGGTCGCAAGGCGATCGCCATTCAGGCCGACGTTGCCGACCCGGAGGTTGCGAACACGGTCCTTGCCAAGGCAATGGAGACGTTCGGCAGGATCGACTTGCTGGTGAACAACGCGGGGATCACGCGCGACACACTCATCCTGCGCATGACGCCTGAGCAGTGGCGCGAGGTGATTGATACGAATCTCTCCGGCGCCTTCTACATGACGAAGGCGGCGGTGAAGGAGATGTTGCGCGCCAAGAGCGGTCGCATCATCAACATCACGAGTGTCTCCGGCCAGGCAGGAAATGCCGGACAGGCCAACTACAGCTCGGCGAAGGCGGGAATGATCGGCCTCACCAAGGCAACCGCCCGCGAAGTGGCGAGCCGCGGCATCACCGTCAATGCGGTGGCGCCAGGCTTCATCACCACCGAGCTCACCGCCGACCTCCCTGACGCGATCAAGGATGGCGTGAAGGCACAGACGCCACTCGGCAGGTTCGGCGAACCGCATGAGATCGCGGCGGCGGTGATCTATCTCGCCTCACCCGAAGCTTCGTATGTCACCGGTCAGGTGCTAGGAGTGGACGGCGGTCTGGTGATGATGTGACGCCCGCGGGAAACCGCGGCGCGCCGCTCTATCTGGCGCTCGCACTCCTCGCCGCGATCACTGTCTCAACGTTCGCCTGGTCGGGCGTCGCCACGGCGCAACCGAGGACAGGCGTGTCGTCGCAACCGGCCCTGGGTGAGAACCGCTTCGAACCCGCAACGACCGATGAGCTCCTCGGCAGCGATGGCCGCTACACGATCCTCTTCTTGGGGAGTGACAAGCGCTGTCGAAAACTTGGATCCCCACTTGGAGCGGAGCGTTGCAGCAGCCTCGAGTCAAAGGTGAGTGCGGCGAGCGTGGAGGGGGGAGCAGCACGCGATCTCTATCCGTACCTCTGGTCGAACGTTGCGGATGTCGAACTCGGTCAAGCGCGCAACCGCGCTGGAACTGAGCGCACCGATGTGATGACGCTTCTCACCGTGGATCCGGCGACGGGCGAGGCGGCGGCACTCAGCATCCCGCGCGACATGGAGCGATTCCCGCTCAAGCAGTCGCTTGCTCGCGATTTCTGTCGGCCAAGGAGCACGCGCTTCAACACCAAAGTGAATGCGCTCTACGTCTACGCCCAGCTCTGCATGAAGGAGACGCCAGCGCTGCGTGCATGGGAGCGCTCATCGCGTGCCGCGGAGAAGGTGCGCGAGAATCTCGCCTACGCGTTCGACATTGAGATCGACGACTGGGTGCTCGCCACGTTCGGCGCGGCAGACATCCTCGGCGCAGCCCTCGACACACTCGCTCCGGCGCCGACGCTGGTGCACCTCGACGACAAGAGTCGCTTCGCTGCCTGCCGCACGAATCGCCTGAGGATCGGGAACGAGATGAGTTACATCGATCGGAACCTGCGCTCCAATGCGAAGTACGGCGATCTGCTCTTCTTGCGACCGGGGAGCGTCGATCGCTTCGGCGTGCGCAACGCGTGGACCTACGCCAACTGTCTTGAACCAGAGACGACGACGGCACGAACGAGCAGTCCGTACTTCGTCCCTGACTCGTGCCCAGTCACTGGACGGAGCGCCGAAGGATGCATCTTCGACATCCCGAGCAACCTCTGGACAGGGTTTGCGCGCGCACGCAAGTACGACGGTGATACCAATCGAATCCGTCGCGCACAGCGCATCCTCTCCGCGATCACGCTGCGCGTCATTGACGCGGGCGCGGAGGTGGCGAGTCAACTCGCGACACTCGCGGCCATGCGCTGGTACGCCTGGGCCGATCGCAATGAGACGGGGGCGGTTCGCAACTGGAACCTTGGCCCGGCGCTCGTCCGCGGCAGCATCAGCCCAGACGACGTCAGCGAGATCTTCGGATACGTGGCGACTGCCCGCGCGCAACTCGCGGCTGGTCCAGACGACCCCGCCGGCTGGCGCCCGATGCTCCTGCTCGGTCAGCGCGTCACGCTCCCGAGCGGCACGAACTGCCGCGTTGCTGGAGCGTCGCTCTTCGGCGGCGATAACTTCAGCGGACGACTCGCCTGCACACGCGCCTGGGTAGGGGCCGAGTTCGGTCCGGTGGAGGCCGCACCGTAGCGGCGCGTTGCGTGAGGTTTCGCTAGGCGCCGACGCCGATCAGGTTGGCGACAAGGACGGCCGCGTTCAACACGAAGAGGAGCACGACGGCTCCCCAACCAGCAACGGTGAGCCAGCGAGGGCTCGCATGCTCACTCAAGAGCGTGCGACTGCTCGCGAGTTTGACGATGAACGCGAGGACGATTGGAAGGAAGAGTCCCTGCAGGTACTGGCTGCTGACAATCGCACCGATCGGATCGAGGCCCGGGATCATCACCACGCCTGCGCCGATCACAAGGATCACGGTGAAGATGCCGTAGAAGATCGGCGCCTCGCCGAGCTTCTTATCCACGCCCGACTCAAAGCCGAACGCTTCGCTGAGTGCGAACGCCGTGGTGAGGGGCATGATCGCCATTGCGAGGAGGCTCGCACCGAAGAGTCCTGCGCCGAAGAGGATCGTGGAGAATGTGCCTGCGAGTGGCTCAAGCGCCGTCGCAGCCTGGGCGGCGGAGCTGATCGCTTGACCACTCCCTGCAAGCGCCACCGCCGTTGCGGTCACGATGCAGACGGCGATGAAGTTCGTCCATGCCGAACCGATGATGGCGTCGGCGCGCGCGGCGCCGAGCTCTTCGACACCGATCTCCTTCTCCGCGACCGCCGACTGTAGATAGAACTGCATGTACGGCGTCACGGTGGTTCCCACCACTGCGATGAGGAGGAGCGCTTCTGCGGCAGAGATCCCGCCGAGGTCTGGGGTGGTGAGCGAAGCGGCAACCTCCGCCCAGTTTGGATTGGCGAGGAGTGCGGCGGCAATGTACGCCAAGAAGACGGCGGTGAGTGAGAGGAAGATGCGCTCCACGCTATGGTAGTTGCCGTAAACCACGATCAACCAGACGGCGAGTGCGGCGAGCGGTGCGGTGAGCAGCGTTGGTGCGCCGAAGATGGCGAGTGCGGATGAGGCGCCGGCAACGTTGGCGACGGTGTTAGCAAGGTTTGCGATAAGCAGGACGATCATGGCGAAGAGGGTCCAGCGCACGCCGAAGTGTTCGCGGATCAGATCGGTGAGCCCCTGCCCCGTGACCACGCCGAGCCGGGCAACTGACTCCTGCACCAGCGCGAGAAGCAGCGCGGTGAGCGGCAGGATCCAGAGGAAGCGGAGGCCCGTGGAGGAGCCGAGCGTGGCGTAGGTCGTGATGCCACCCGCATCGTTCCCTGCGACGCCGGCAATCAGTCCAGGGCCGACGACGGCGAGGAAGGCGAGCAGACCCCTGCGGCCACGGAACGTTTCGCGCAATCGAAGGAACGGGAGAGCGCTGAGCGCGGCGAATCGGCGCGGTGCGCGGCGCGCAAGTTCCAGCGGGGCAACGCTGCGTCGATCGGCCATCTCAGATCACCACGATCATTCGGCGCTCTTCGTCGACGTGGTCTTGCTGCGAGCGGCGCTCTTTGCACGGCGCCTCGCCTCGGCGGCGGCGATGCTCCCCTCACGGAGGCGGCGCGGTGCCTCGCGTCGCCACTCCTCTGGGAGGACATCCCAAAGCGCGTCCGAGGCCGTGATGACGCCCATCAGTCGACGCTTCTCATCAACAACTGGGACGGTGATCAAGCCGTAGCGAGTGACCACGCGCGCCACCTCCTCTGCATGTGCGAGGAGCTCCACCGCCACCGGCTCGTCTTCCATGAGATCGGCAACCCTTGATGATGGGGAGGCGAGGACCAGGTCGCGCAGCGTCAGTTCACCGAGCAGATGTCGCTTTGCGTCAACAACGAACACGGCGTACGCAACATCCGCATCCGGCTCAAGTCGGCGAATGGAGGCGAGTGCCTGCGCAACGGTGGCGCTCGGCTTGAGTGCCACGTGTTCGGTAGTCATGATGCCACCTGCGCTCATCTCTGGGTGCGCCAGCAACTCCTTCACATCTTCGCGCTCCTCTTTCGCCATCAGGCGCAAGATTGCACTGCGGCTCATCGGCGAAAGATCCGCAACCGCGTCGGCCGCTTCGTCCGGACTCATCTCTTCAAGGAGGTCAGCAGCGCGCTCTGGCTCGAGGTCTTCCAAGAGGTCCGTGCGCGTCTCAGGCTCCAACTCCTCGAGCGCCTCCGCCGCAACCTCTTCATCAATGGAACTGAAGATGTCGGCGCGGTCGCGCGGTGTGAGCTGGTCGACGATCGTTGCAAGGTCGGCAGGATGCAGTTCGGAGAGGCCGGCGTGCGGCACCTTGAGGCGCATGCTCGCAATCGTCGAGCCGAGCGGGTCGACATCCTCCCAGTCGATGTACGAGGCGACGCGTGAACGTCCGCCAGAGAGTCGCTGGATCCAGTCCTCAGGGAGTCCGAGGCGGCGCAGCAGCCCCGCGGCACCGACGTCCACGGCGACGAGGCGCATCGCACCGTCAACAAAGTCGAGGAGCACGTCGTTGGCGCGCACCACCTTGCGACCATCGATGTCGACGATCTGCTTGTCGAGGAGATCGGCCTTCAGCAGGATTTCATCCTTGCGCTTCGTGAAACGTGCGATATCGATGCGCTCGGTGCTGAGCCGCACGCCCGACGCATCAAGTCGCTGCACGGAGCTCCACGGCAGGTAGATGCGTCGGCGTCCCGTTCGCACCACAAGGCCCGTGACGAGTGGGTGGCTTGTGCCGACGGCAACGATCAGATCGTCGATCGCGCCGATCGCATCGGTACCACTGTCACGGACGGGTCTTCCAATGAGTCGCGAGAGATGGAGCATCGTGCCCTCCGATGCTGGCTCCCACCAGAGTCGGCAGGTTCGTCAGCAGTCTACGCGGGGCAGCCCTTGGCGCGCTACCCTTGTGCTGAACGGAGGAGCATATGAGTAGGCAACGCACATCACAACGCCTCACCATCAGGCAACTTGCCGCCTTCGCGGACACCACCGCAGAGTTCGGCGAGACCGAGTTGACTCGTCCGTGGGCGGAGACGCTGATCGCCGTCGCAGTTGCCGCAGTGATCGCCCACTTCAGCGAGGGGAGCGCCACCGTCCTCGCTGGTGCGGCAGCCGCGGTCCTTGCTGCGGTCGGCGTCGACGCGGTGCGCCGCACCGACGCCCGAGACCTCCCGCGTGGATCAGAGCTCCCGCTCGCTGGATTGATGGGTCTTGCAACTGCTGGCGCGGCGCGACTCGTGCCTACCGGGGTGGGACTCATCGCGGCGATCGTGATCGGATCGCTGCTCCTGCGCGCGGTGGTGATCTGGGAGTTGCGCGTGCGTCGCATTCCCGGCGGAGCAACCCATCGAGATCGCGTCGGCGCACTCGCGGTCTCCACCTTCATCCTCTTTACAGCCTCCATTGGCGTTGCGGCGCTCGTCCCCGGGGTGATCAGCGTCCCCGGGACGCCATCGGCGCGACCCGACGCCGTGGGACCTCTCGCCATCCTCGCCGTGGGGATCGGTTCGGCAATCGCTGCGGGACTCCTTGCCGGTCGCATGGCGAGCCTGCGGCGTGAGCGAACGAGTGGCATCGTGCGCGACGCGCTCGGCGCAGCACTGCTCAACGGGCTCGCCTCCATCGTGTTCGCGGCGCTCGGCGCCGCGCGTCTCGCTGGCCCCGCGGGTCTCGCCGTCCTCTTCTATGCACGCGAGCTGTGGGCCGCCACCCCTGAAGGAGAGCGGAGCGATCCCCGTCTAATCCTCGAGATCCTTCTCCTCGTGCTTGCTACGGCGGTCGCCGTGCTCTGGATCGGAGTCTCCCTCTAACGATCGGCTATCCTTCCTCAGCGGCGCAGCGCCCGAACTGCAGCGCGCCATGAGTGAAGGAGTGGACCATGACCCTCGCCAACGAGAGCCCAACCCAGAAGCCAGCACGTGCCGCGCGTGACCACGCCGATGCTGCGCTGAAGGCCGCCGCAGAGGGTCGTTGGCAGGAGGCGGCGGACGAGAATCGCGCCATCCTCGCATTCGCCGCAGAGATCAAGGTCGAAGATCGCATCGAGGCGCAGAATCGTCTGGCGAAGTGCCTCTGGGAACTCGGTGACCTTGCCGGATCGAAGAAGGAGTACCAGGCGACGCTCACACTTGACCCACTCAACCGAATCGCCGAGCGGAACCTTGAACGGCTCAAAGGGCTGATGAAGCAGGTTGGCAAGAAGATCACACCGAACACCGAGGGGGCTCCGACTCCTGCGGGGATCTTCATCCAAGAGGCGGGAACCACAGGATTCGCACACCTTACGAATGTGACCGACGTTGCGACCCTCGCGCAGGTGAACCCTGGCGACGCCGTTGAGCTGCTCACCCTGGGGAACCGACTCGTTGCCAAGGCGAACGGCATCGAAATTGGGCGCGTTGAGCCGCGAATTGCCGCGCGACTCCTGAAACTCATTGCCGACGGCAACGTCTATAGCGCAGGGATCACGTCAATCAGCGGTGGCGACATTCGCATCATCATTCGCGAGGAGCGCGTGAGCAGCAAGAACCTTGGGAAGGTCTCCTTCCCCACGGCCACGCGGACGAGTGATGAGCGACCGTATACGAAGGGCTCATTCTTCCGTGAAGATGAGGGATTCGGTGATGACGACGATGATGACGATCTCTACGAAGAGGAGAAGCCAGACGCGGAGCGGGTGACGGCGGAGCCACCGGAGAAGACCGCGGACGACGCATTCCTCCCCGAGAGCGAAGAGGCGAGTTCCGAAGAGTAGAACGCAGCGCGCGGAGAGGGAGGGTGAGTGTCTACCTACCTTCGTGATGCGCGAGCCGCTCGTACCGTCGCTGCCATTCGTACCGAAGGAGCGGTTCTCCTCGACCTGAGCGCGGAGAGCGCATCGCTTGCGGTCGCAGGTGCGCGTCATGGCGAGCGTAGCATTGTGCATGCAATGGACCAACTCGCAGAGTGGGAGATTGCAGTCGCGCTGCGACCACCAAGCGTGCGCGGACTTGAGCTCGCTGTTGCGCAACTCCTCGAAGAGATTGGTACCGAACTTGACGCTGGCTGGCGGGGGAGCTGTGGATCGTGTGGTCAACCACTCCGCATCGCAGCGTGGCGCTGGGAGAGCGCCGCAGCGGATGCTGATTCGAACCGACGCCCCACGGCGCGACGCGCCACTTGCGCCGCCTGCAAGAGCCTCGGCAAGCGAGGGGACGCATCCGAGATGCGTGCTGGCGAGGCGGCGGTGCGCGTGGAGCTATCCGATGATCAGCGCCGCGAGGCACAGAGTGCGACGGGTGGTGCCGCGGAGCTCCGCTGGACACCTCGGCAGCTGAGCGTCTTCCTCGCCGCGCGACGCGCCCTCGCGCGATCGAATGAGTCGGCGAGCACGCTCGCCGCGCTCAGGGTGGCGGTCGCACGCGCGGCACTCATCTGCGCGCGACCCGCGGCCGCGCAAGAGCCAGAGAAGTCGTGGTGGGAGATCGCGCCGTGGCAGGCGCTCGCCGATGTGGTGGATGAGCAGCGACGTAGACTCCTCCTCGCGCCCGAGCTTCCGCGCGATCTGTCCCTCAGCGGAGATCTCGTCAACCTCGACTACCCAGGTCACCCCGTGATCTTGGTGCGCGCGTCGACTACCGCGCGAGCCTCGGCGGCAGGACTCAGCTCCAGCAAGGGAGTGAACGTTGCGCTCATCCACCTGCACATCGGAACCGAGGAGCGACTCCGCGTCGATCGCGCACTCGTTGCGGCGCTCGCAGGTGGCGACGAGGGAGAGGCGGATCCTGCGCTGCGCGTGGATCCGAGTGACGCGAGTAGCGTCACCTCTGCGATCGCACGCGCGATCGTGGCGATCGATCCGCTCATCAAGAACGGGAGTGGTGCGATCATTGAGGTCCCTGCAACGTTGGCCGCACTTGCGGGGACGCTCACGGCGGTGAGCATGGCGGGGGGACTCCTCACTGGGCTCGAGCGAACGCTTGACGAGAGTGATCGGCCATGGTGGTGGATGGCGGTGAGCATTCCGCCCGCGACGGCGCGCGGCGCGCGCTCGGTGCGCGGCGGAGTCGAACGAATCAGCGGCGACGCGTTGCAACGGATCGTTGCAGAGATCCTCGTTGAGCGCGGCGAACCAACCACGCCAGAACTGCTCTTGACGCGCTACGCGCAGCGCCGCTCTGCCAGTGGTGACCTGTTGGAGAGCGGTGCGCTCATCGACGAGTTCAATGAACTGCTCGCGTTGCGAGAAGGGCTTCGACCGATCGGTTCGCTGGATCGTCTTGTTGCTGCCTCTGGGCGCCGCATTTTCGTGGAGGGTCGAGACGAGCGCGCACGACTCGCGGTGGTGGGTGGTGATCTTGACGACGCGGGGCACTGGGCTGCGGCGGCCGCTGCGGCCCCCGCGGGGTATGCCGATGGTGAAGATCCCGACCTTGCGAAGGTACTTCGCGACGCGTACTTCGTTGAGGATGAGCTCGGGGTTCGTCCACGCTGGCCAGGCGGGAACCGGTCGGAGGAGCGCCTCCAGGTCATTGCAACCCTGCTCCGTGTTGGGGCCGCGATGGGCCTTCATACTGCCGTGGCGCCAGCACTTGCTCCACTCCTCGTGAATGGGAGTCCGCTTGGTCAGCAGGTCGCACGTGATCCGATCGACTCTTCTCCGCCGTTGCGTCATCGCTCCGATCGTGCAGCGTTTGACCAGATTGATGTCTTGCTCTTCCGCCGCGGAAAGAGCCTCTTGATGTGCGAGGTCCAGCTCGGCCCGCTCCCACTCGGCGCGCTCCTCCTTGGCCGTCACGCAAAGGTGGCGACCGACCGAGAGGTGGTTCGACTCCTGGTGACTGATCGCGCGCTCCTGCGACTCGCAGAGGTGCGCATCGAACGCGATGAGCGGCTTGCCGCTGCATGGGACGAGGGGAACTGGCACCTCCTTGCAACCGATCAGCTGGCGCGACTCGCGCAGCGCGAACAGCCACGCCTCGCCGATCTCGAGCGCTACCTAGGCGCGGGACCGTTGGAGCGGGGGCCCGGTGCACAACTTGACCTCAGCTCTTTTGGTTGGGAGGCATCATGATGCGTGGTATGGAACTCATGAACGCGATCTTCCTCGCCGCCACGATCGGCGTTGGCCCCTTCTGGTTCCTGATGGCGCTGCGACCGCGCGCAACGATCACTCACCGTCTGATGCGCACCCCATGGCCCGTGGTTGGCATTGGGTTGATCTATGCAAGCCTCGTCCTGCCGAACGTTGGTGCAATCCTTGAGACGCTGCTCAGTCCAACGCTTGCCGCGATCTCGGCGTCACTCGCAACAGCAGAGGGGAGCCTCGCCGTCTGGCTGCACGTCCTTGCCTTTGATCTGTTGGCCGGACGCTTCATCTGGCTCGACGGACTTTCGCGCGGCGTCGGTGCGCCACTCCGTATTGCCTCACTCACCCTTGCGCTGATGTTCGGACCGATCGGGCTGCTGCTGCATCTCGCCCTCCGCCCTCGCGGCGTACAGGATCCCTCCCAGCACGTATCCTGACCACGAGGCACCCCATGAGGGGTGCAGCAGCCCGGTTCGCCCGGAAGGAGTCCACGTGTCCAAGCCACTCTCCGCAAACGATCAGGCCGTCAAGGCGCTCGCCGACGATCTCTGGAAGGAGATGCTCGCCGCCTCGCCCATCTGGGGGACCTTCCTCGGCATCGAGGTGAACGATGGCGCACTGGACGACAACTCCGACGCGGCTCGACTTCGGAATCGCGCGATGTGGGAGAGGTACGGCAAGGCGGCCGCGGCGATCGGCGACGACGGACTCGACATTGAGTGGAAGATCACGCGCGACCTGATGCG
Source organism: Candidatus Limnocylindrus sp. (assembly GCA_046081085.1). Classification (GTDB taxonomy): domain Bacteria; phylum Chloroflexota; class Limnocylindria; order Limnocylindrales; family Limnocylindraceae; genus Limnocylindrus. The sequence continues at coordinate 766 of JBJTVF010000043.1, read as the reverse complement.
TGTTGGCGCCGAAATCGCCATTGAAAACGATAACCACCGCATGGATCTTCTCTCCGCGGTTGACCATATGGACGGCGTGCAGACGCTGCTGCCGCAGATCGCAACCTTCCAAGACGGAACGACACCGGAGAAGTTTGCGAAGCTGGTCAGCCGCCTCAAGGCCTTCCCAAAGTTCATGGATGGCTATATCGAGCGCGTTGCCGAGGCGGAGACGCGCGGACTCGTTGCCTCCAAGATCTCTACCGAACGCCTCATTGCGCAGCTTGAGGGTCTGATGAAGATTCCTGCGAGCGAATCGCCCATCGTCACCGCTGCAAACGTTGCGGGCGACGCTGAACGTGCCGAGTTGGCGAAGGTCGTTGCCGAATATGTAGATCCGCAGATCAAGCGCTACTACGACGCCGTCTCCGGCAGTTATCGCGGCAAGGCCCGCGAGGTGCCTGGCATCTGTTCGGCTCCCAACGGCGCAGAACTCTATAAGGTTGCGATCCGCAGCTGGACTGGGCTGAACCTCGACCCGAAAGAGTTGCACGAGATCGGCCTCCAGGAGTGGGCAGAGATCCAAGAGGAGATGAAGGTGATCTCCACCAAGCTCGGCCACGGCGGCTCGATTGAGAAACTCCGCGACGCAGCTGAGTCAGATCCAAAGAATGTGGCGGTGAGCAAAGAGGCGCTCATCGTGCGCATCAAGGAGGACATCGAGCGAGGCTACGCCGCGGCAGGGAAGGTCTTTGGACGATTCCCGAAGGCAGGCTGCGACGTCAAG
>JBJTVF010000042.1:0-6815 GCA_046081085.1 Candidatus Limnocylindrus sp. | reverse complement strand
ACTGGCCGCGCCTCCGCGGCGCCGTCCGCAGCGCCTCGCTCCTCTTGGTCGAGGGCGAACTGCAACGCACCGGCGACGTGGCGAACCTTGTCGCCACACGCATCGCCCCACTCACGCGCGCCAAGATGCGCCGTCAGGTGCGAGTCGGATATCGCTGAGGGGTATCCTCTCACCATGTGCGGACGCATCGTGCAGAGCAGCAGCCCAGAGGAGATCGCGCGCGAGTTCGGCGCGGCGATCGATCCGGTGATGCGCGGCACCTGGCAGCCGCACTGGAATGTGGCGCCCACCGCAACCGCGGCACTCATCGCACCGCACGCCGAGGTGGAGGATGCGAACGGCACCGTGGTGCACGAGCGACTCCTCACCTACGCGCGCTGGGGGCTCGTCCCACACTGGGCGAAGGACGAGTCGCTCGGCAACCGACTCTTCAACGCGCGCGCAGAGACCGTGGAGACGCTGCCGAGCTTCCGCGATGCGTTCAAGCGGGGCCGCGTGATCGTCCCCATCGACGCCTTCTACGAGTGGGAGAACCCCGAACACCTGGAAGCACTCGGCACGCCGATCCCAAAGAAGGCACCAAAGCAGCCATGGGCGTTCCTCCCCGCCAACGGTGCGCACTTTGCGCTGGCCGGACTTGCGAGCATCCGCGTCGGCACGAACGGCGCGCCGCTGCGCACCTTCACGCTGATCACCACCGAAGCGAACGCTGTCGTCGGCCGCATCCACGACCGCATGCCCGTGATGCTCAACACCCTGGAGCAGCGCGCCGCCTGGCTCAACGAACGCACGCCGATCAGCGCGCTCCGCTCACTCCTCGGCCCCGCACCTGATGCGCTCGTGCGCTCACGTCGTGTCTCGCGCGCCGTCTCGAACGCGCGCAACGAAGGGCCGCAGCTGCTCGATGAGATCCCCGACGAGAGCGTCGGGCTCGGCCTCTAGTGACTCTCGGAGGCAACTAGTCGAGATCGACCGACGAGAGGGTGCGCAGACCGTGTTCCGCAATGGCGCGGTTCACACGATCAGGGACCGATTGATATCCGTTGGTGAAGCTGCCTGGCTCTTCGCTCAAGATGCGCATGGAGTGCGCCTGAAGGGCGAACCCTAGGTCCATCACCTCAATCTGGTGACCGATCGCGGCCGTGAGGTTGAGCATCTCGCCACGGGCGAGCAAATGCACCTTGCGGCCGTTCGGCAAGTCAAACTCTTCTACGTGGAGGTTTACCTGACGTGCTCCGGTGGAGAGAGCTCGTAGGCCTGCCACATCTATCTCGGTCGCAAAGTGCCCCATGTTGCCGAGCATCGCACCGTCTTTGAGCTTCAGGAGCTGCTCCTTCAGGATGATGCCTGGGTGACCGGTCACCGTGATGATCGTGTCGGCGCGCTCGGCAGCGCGATTGATATCCGTGACCAACATCCCTTCAAACGCCGCCTCCAACGCCTTGACTGGATCCGTCTCCACCACGATCACAATCGCGCCGAGGGCGCGCAGCGTGCGTGCCAAGCTCCTCCCGCACCAGCCGAATCCGACTACGGCGAAGGTCTTTCCTGCGATGAGTGCGTTGGTTGCACGCATAAAGCCGTCAACCGTTGCTGGTCCTATTCCGCGCTCGCTCTCAAAGCCGAGCTTGATCGGGCTGTCATTTATGACGATCACTGGGAAATTGACCTTACCGTCGAGCTCACCAATAAGCCGGTTTCGTCCGGAGGTGGTCTCCTCCGTTGCCGCGATGACGCGGTGCCCCCGCCCATCCACGCTCCCAGCAATCAAGTCTGCACCGTTATCCAGCAAAAGATCTGGTTTTGACGCAAGGATGCGTTCAATGTGCGCATGGTGTGCGGGCATGTCATCTGCCTTGATGGAGTAGATTCGAACACTTGGACGCGTCGCCATCGCCGCTGCGACACCATCATCAGTCGTTGCCGGACTCCCTGTCCAAATCACTTCGGCTCCACCTGCAACAAGTGTTTCAACCAAGACGGCGGTCTTCGCCTCCGCGTGCAGACACATTCCGATGCGTCGGCCCTTGAGTGGTTGGTCGCGTTCAAACTCAGCGCGAATCCGTCCCAGCACAGGCATATGACCTCGCGCCCAACTGATGCGCGACTCACCACTCTCCGCGAGTGACGGGTTTGCGACAATGCTCTGCTCTAGCGATTCGATCAGGGGGGGTGTCTTGCTGTCCATTCGGATGACCCTACATCCTGAGCCTTAACACTATCGCCCGCGTCTCACCAGCGCTTAGCAACGTTCGGGGCCGAAGCCATTCGGCTCCCAGAATGATCTAGATCTCAAGCGGAACGCCGAGGAGCTCGAGCAGTTCGTTCAGGCTGTCACGCGCCTCTGCCAAGGCGGTGTTGGACGCGGTGAAACAGGGGAAGCTCGCGAAGTAGACGTCGCGACTGCGAATCTCCACCGAATGCTGGATGATGCCGACGCACGCGCGGGTCGCTGCGGCAGCCTGGTCGAACATCGCGGCGAAGGCGATCAGTTCTGACTCCTCGGGCCCAGATGGAAGGAGCGCAAGTTCTGCGGCGTAGGTCGCCTGCGCCGCATCGATGATCGCGGCGGACTGATCTGCAGCGGATCCGATCAGCGCCCAATCAGCGTCGCCACCCGACCACGCCTGATCGAACGCGTCATCGGATGCCGCAAGTGCCTCACTGAGTGAGTTTGCTGCGCTGGCATAACCACGCGCCGTCGCCGCTGCAGTTGCAGGCGACTGCTTCTGTTCGCTCGACCCGTGCGGACCGATCCCGGCAACCGCCACGAACACGGTGAGCAGCAGTCCAAGGAGGAGTCCGAGTGCCCAAGAGGCAACGAGTGATTTCACGCACATATCTTACCGCGCACCTGCCCCGCGAGTAGACTCCGCTGCATGAGCCAGTCACCGCACGCCGTCCTGATGATCAACCCACTCGGATTCAATCCGAACCCCGAAACTGCGCTGGACAACGCCTTGCAAGATGCGGCAATTGTGGATGCCGCAGAGCGCGCCGCGGTGGCGGCGGAGGCGCGCGCAGAGGTTGCACGGATTGCGCAAGGCTTGCGCAACCTTGGTGTTGAAGTGTTGCTGATCGACGATCTTCAAGGGAGTGATGTGCCCGACTCTGTCTTCCCGAACAACTGGATCAGCACGCATGAAGACGGTCGCGTGGTGCTCTACCCCATGGCGACACCGAGCAGGCGTCGCGAGCGGCGCGCCGATGTGGTGGATGCGCTGCGCAAGCGATACGTGGTGAGCGATGTGATTGACTTCTCGCCCATGGAAGAGGACGCGCTCTACCTAGAAGGGACTGGCGCGCTGGTCCTGGACCACACACATCGTGTTGCATATGTGGCGCGCTCCGGTCGCGCGCACGCTGCGGCGGCGCTACGTTGGTGTTCGTCCATGAACTACGAAGCGGAGCTCTTCGACACCGCAGACGCGAGCGGCGCGCCGATCTATCACACGAATGTGGTGCTCTCCATTGGGACGGAGTTTGTCACCGCGGGGCTGGCGTGCATCTCCGACCCGGCCGAGCGAGCCCGGGTGGGGGCGCGGCTCATAGGCTCCGGGCGCGAGGTGGTGGCGTTGGACTCCGATCAGATCGCAGAATTCGCGGGGAACGGGCTCGAGCTTTTGGGTGCCGATGGTCGTCGCATCTTCGCCCTCTCGGCGCGCGCGGCGGCGGCACTGCGACCCGATCAGCGGGCGCAGATCGAGCGGTTTGCGCACGTTTTCACGATCAACATCCCAACGATCGAACGGTCGGGCGGCTCTCTCCGATGCACGCTGGCGGGGATCCACCTGCCACCACGGGGTGGCGCAGGGACCTGATCTCAGGGCGGTGAGAATCTGCCGATCATTTGCGCTTCACAAATCCCGCGCGGTCTGGCACGCTATAGGTCGCAGGACCAGATGGGTCCTGGGGAGTTTAGTTGAGGTGGAAAACATGGCAGCAAAGAAGAAGGCGAAGAAGGCCGTTGCAACTGCAGCGCCTGCCGCGCCAAAGGCGAAGAAGGCGAAGAAGCGCAAGAGCGCTGCGAAGAAGGCCGTTAAGAAGGCTGTGAAGAAGGTTGCCAAGAAGACTGCAAAGAAGAAGACGGCGAAGAAGGCTGTCAAGAAGGCCGCGAAGAAGGCCGCTCCTAAGAAGAAGGCTTCCAAGAGGAAGGCTTCGAAGAAGGCCGCCGCGGCACCTGCCGCAGCCGCCGGTTGGAGCATCTTCGGTACCAACAACAAGTAATCTGACGACCGTCGCGTTCGCGCGACACGTCACTTGCTGATGTGAAGAGGCCCCGCCCAATTGGGCGGGGCCTCTTCTTTTCTTTACGCTTCGTTACGATTCAACTGCGACGAGATTCGCGCTTACGAGATACGCCTTCTCCCCTTGCTGCGTTCCAAGAGTGCGACGCCGAGTGCACGACGGGTAGATGGTGGCACTGCAGGGCGACTACGTCGTGCGTTCATTCCTTCAGGTAGATACGCGCCGAACGATGCGGCGAAATCAATCTCTTCGCGTTCCGTTGCCCCCTCTTCCAGATAGACGGCATCATTGGAATCGAGCTGCTCAATCAGGGTGACGATCTCCGGGCTCATGGCGGCAGAGGTGATCAAGAGGCGCTCATCTGGGTACGCCCAGGCGCAGTACGCAGTGGCACCCGCCACGTAAACACTCATGAGACGTGCACGGTTTCTTCGGCGACGCTTTGGGGCGTCCGCGCGAACTCGAGAGGGGAGTTGACTCATAGGGCTCCTTCCGCTGTGCAGAGCCGTCCGGCGGCGCCGTGACGGGATTGGCAACCTTACTATTGATCCCCAGCGTGTCAAGTGCCTGACACAGGTTTCGCCGTTGTTTTGTGCGTGATCGGCGCTCGTGCGGTCAATACCCGCGGCGGACCATCTCGATAAAGACCCGACCAGCGGTGCGCGCGTCGCTCTCCGCGCGGTGCGCGGGCCCCTCCACCTTGATCTGAAACTCCTTGACAACCTCTTCAAGGCGCGGCCACTTCTGATCTGGTGCGGTGAGGCCCCGCATCGTGCAATAGGTGTGCTGATCACGCCCGAGCTCAATGCCGAGCCACTGCAGCCCCTCTGCGTCGAAGGACATATTGTGTGCGACCACGAGCTCCGCTCCCGCGAGGCGCTCGGCGAGATCATCCCCAGCTTCATCTACATCAATGCCGTCTTCATTGATCATCGCCTGCGTGATGCCGGTCAGTTCTGCAATGAAGTCACTCACTGGCGTGTCTGACTTGACGAGGGTGGACCAGGCCGCAATCTCCCGGTCTCGCTCATACGTGATCAGGCCGATCTCAATCACGGCAACTTCTGGATCCTTCTTCCAGATCCCTGTGGTCTCAAAGTCGAGCGCAACCCAACGCTTCGGCAGGGTGCCGCGGAATCTGTCTCGTGGCTCAGGGAGGATCATGCGGAGATTATGGGGGTTCGCCGCTACGATGTCTGCATGGAGTTGTTGTTGATTGCACTCGCAGCCGCCGCGGCATCTTCGGCAACCCTGATCTCTGGATTCGGCCTGAGCACAGCGCTGGTCCCCGTGTTCGCGATCTACTTCCCACTCCCGCTCGCGATCTCTGCTGTTGCGGTGGTGCACCTGTTCAACTCGCTGTTCAAGGTTGGGATCATGCGCCGCGATATTGATTGGCCGGTGGCGCTACGCTTCGGCCTCCCCGCGGCGGCGGCCGCACACCTCGGCGCAACACTGCTCGGCGCACTCGGAGAGGCAGAGTCGATCGCTCGCTACTCCATTGGAACGACGAGCTATCAGATCACACCGCTGAAGGTTGTGGTCGGTGGAGTGATCCTCGCCCTGGTCGCGCTGGAGTTGTCGCCGCGCGCCACCACCCTGCGCATCTCGCCGAGTGCTCTCCCCGTTGGCGGCCTCCTCTCCGGATTCTTTGGCGGGCTGACGGGGAATCAAGGGGTGCTGCGCAGCGCATTTCTCTTGCAGTTGCACCTCTCGCCAGCCCGATTCGCGGCGACTGGTGCGGCTGGGGCGGCCTTCGTTGACCTTGCACGTCTCGCTGTCTACGGGACTGGAGCGTCTGCGGCAGTGCTTGAGAGTGATGGGCCGCTGCGGGACGCGCTCCTCGTGGCAACGTTGGCAGCATTCGCAGGCGCGCTCGGCGGCCGGGGGCTTGTTCGAGTGATCAGCGGCACCCTCCTCCGCCGCATCGTCGCCGCCTCCATGCTCATCGTGGCAACACTGATGATCACGGGTATCGTGTGAACATGAATCAGTTGACGGTGAACGCGAGGCTCACGAAGCTTGCGAACGGCCGAGCACCAGAGCTTCTTGTTGGCGTTGGCGCGGCGGCAATCCTCGCGTGCGATCTCATTGACCCGACGCTCGATGCGCGCATCTACGCCGCCTCGGAGCATGCGCTCGGGTCAGCCGCTTGGCTCTTCCATACGGGACTCGCCGCGCTTTTTGCTGTACTGATCCTCCTCTATGTGCGCCTACGGAATAGCCCCGCGCATCGCGGCGTGCGCCGCGGCCTGATCATTGGGGCGATCGGCGTCATTGGCGTTGTGATCTTCCCCACCGATCCAGGCTGGGGCGTGGTGAGCGTGCCGGGGCGGCTGCATCCAATCTTTGCGCTGGTCGCTGCGGGGAGCCTGCTCTATGTGGGGTCTCGACTCTCGCGCCCGCGCCGCGTCATTCTACACACCGCGCTCTTCATCGGCGCCGGTTTCCTTGGTGGATTTGTTGGCGGTGGAGCGGGATTCGCCGAGCGCTTCGCGCTGGCGATTGTGGGGCTCCTGCTCTACCTCGGCGCGTATCGTTCGCGCACTGGCGAGATCTAGTCAGGC
>JBJTVF010000041.1:0-2242 GCA_046081085.1 Candidatus Limnocylindrus sp. | reverse complement strand
CGACATCCGCGTCTGCCGAGAGGCGCTTCAACGTGGCCGTGATCTCAGCTTCGTCCGCGGTTGCGGGGAGTGAGATCTTCTTTACGGCAAACCCTGCCGTTGCCGCCTGCTTCAGGAGTTGTTCCATGTAGATGAGCGCCGACAGATCCTCTGTAGCCGCGACAGCGGCAAGTATGGGCGCGCGACCGCCTCGCGCTGCGGCCGCACGTTTGACTAGGTTGAAAGCCTCAGCAGCAAGCTCAGTCGATCGTGGGCGCGCACTTAGCGTTCGGCTCACTGAGGTGTTGCACGCTGAAGTGCACTAAGAGCCGATTCAGTCTGTCTTGCGAGTTCAACCCGCGTTTCAGCATCTTCTATATACGGAAGGTTCGCCTCAACATTATCTGCGGCACTCTCACCGGCAGCACGAGCAAAGCGCGCCGCGACTGCAAGGTCGCTCGCCGCGGAGAGTAAGGAGCGTCCCCCCAACGTCTGAGCCGCCTCCGCAATGGCTACGGCAGCGCGGAGGGTAGCCAGGGGCACCTCCGCTGCGCGTTGTGCCGCAGACGAGAGGGCTTCGGTACGCGCCGCGCGCTCACGCTCTGAACCGCTTGGTAGCCGCAATGCGTGGATGAACGCCGTGTATGCGCTGGCGTCGCTTCAGCAAGTGAGAGTAGCTCGTTCCGCGCATCTGCTGCTCGGCGACGTGCATCGTCTTGAAGTGCCGTGTGTTCAGTAGCGCCCTTGGCAAGCGAGAGGCCCGCGACCATCTCAACCAAAGCTGCACCCGCTGCACCAATCAGCCCAGCCGCTGAGCCACCGCCCGGAGCAGGTGTTGCCGCGGCGAGAGCATCGAGATAGTCGGCGAGCGATGTTGATGGCAGATCTTTCATTCAAGCCTCTCTAACGCGCAAGAGAACGTTAATCAGCCTCGTAGTCACTCATGCGGCCACTGTGCTTTCGGGCGAGCGAGAGCGCAATCGCAAGCGATAGCACCAGACCAGCTAGTGCGCCAAGTTCGTAAAGCAGCGGAGAGATTTCTCTGCCAGCAACTAGCCACTGCTCGACTTGGGCTGTAGCGATCAGGATTCGCCGAACAACTGCAACGAGGCCAATGATGAGGAAGGGCTCAAGGATTAGTTGAGATCGAGCAAGAGATATTCGAAGCGTATAGATCAGCTCGGCGATTATAAAGAGCAGAAGGACGCGATCAAGAATCTTGAGCGCGGCTTCAACGCCGCCTGACTGAATTCCCACCGCAATCTCATGAGCAACTTCGCCGCCGATGATGAGCACCGCGACCAAGAGAACTGCGGCGAGCGTGAGGTCGAGGACAATCTCGACCAGGCGCAACGCGGACCGCGCTGACTCAACGGGGCCCTTACCGCCCTGCGTGACCTTGGATCGTCTCAGTGTCGCCATCGCCGTAGCATCGCACGGCGGAACACTTTGGCGATCTACGCGTGGCTGAGGAGGCCTCCGGACGGCTCAAGCGCCGACGTGAATGGGAGCGTGCTCCATGAATCGTCGAAGGCTTCGATCGTCCATGTGCCGGTGCGACGCGAGAAGGCGAGCATAGCGTGGCGTCCTCCGTATCGAGCTCCCAGAGTGTGCGGGGGCCGGTGTCGGCTCGGTACGCACCGTGCTCCTTGCGAAGGGCGAGCACCCTGGTCACCTTGCGCACGATCCCCTCGAAAGCGACCGCCCGAGGCGTCCCTGTCCACCAGTGCGCGGTCACCTTGACCGCGACCGGAGCAATCTGTTGCATTGCCATCTCATGCCTCCCGCCCCGTGGGGCCCCCTTCCGGGGTCTCCTGCGAACTAGAACATCTGTTCGGCACGGTTAGTGTCATAGAACATCTGTTCTCTGTCAAGGGGCTGTTTTTGAAGGTGTGGGAGAATCCCCGCACCAGCGCGGGGGCCCCTCCCCGCCCCGTAGGAAGGAGCACATCGTGAAGGTCATCCTCACCGCAAATGTCCCCAAGGTCGGCAAGGCCGGCGAGGTCAAAGAGGTCTCGAGCGGGTATGCCCGGAACTACCTGATCGCCAACGGACTCGCCATCCCCGCGATCGGCGGAGCGGCGAATCGGGTTGCGGCGGAGATCGCCTCACGGGCCACCAAGGCCGATCGCGCCAAGCGGGAGGCAGAGGAGTTCGCCAAGAGGATCAGTGCCACGGCTCTGACCATGGGCGTCAAGGTTGGCGAAGGTGGAAAGCTCTTCGGCTCCATCACCAACAAGGAGATCGCTGACGCGCTCGAGCG
>JBJTVF010000040.1:0-9336 GCA_046081085.1 Candidatus Limnocylindrus sp. | reverse complement strand
CTTATTCCCACTTCGGCAGTTCCTGATCGGCACTGGCGTGACGTGGTGACGCAGCTAGCCACTGATGGAAAGGAGTAGACCGCATGGAATTTGTACTTTTCTTCCTTGCGCTTATTGGACTTAACTTCCCAAGACAACGCGTCTCCAGCGCAGTGCTTCCTTCGGGGAAACACCCCTGTTTTCGACCGAGTTAGACGCTCTGTAGTGATGTTCAATAAAGGCCAGTCTTTGAATTGCTGAGGAGGGTCTAGTGGCTCGCTCTACCCAGCGCAACTTCGACTACAAGTCTCGAGTCAATCGCTGGATTAATCGGGCGAATCGCCTGAACTCTTGCAACCCCGAGCGATTGAGATTCATAATCGCCGCATGAGGCGTGCTCTCGTCGCCCTCGCCGCGCTCGTGGTGGCGGTTACTGCCTATCCCGCGGCGTCAGCCGGCATGGCTCCCACCGAGGGCCGCAACGTGTTCAGTGCCACGGCACCGCTGCCACGACAGGGCGTAATAGACCTGCAGGCGCTTCCTAACTGCCCCACGGGCGCCAAAGCGAATCTACTGCTCACGCGGTTCCCCTTGAATGCGGGTGATCATGGCGGCATCGCTCCCCTCGGCAACCTTATGCCGACCTCTCATACCCTGCCGACCACGCACATGTACGTGTCCATTGCGGGTACGACGTATCTGCCGGAGATTCCCGGGCAACCACCCGAGGTAGCTCCCGGAAACGCCAAGAATCTGTACGCGCCGGGGCGAATGTGGATCGTCCAGCTCAACGCCTTCGACACCCTCTTCAATGACGGCACGGTGCGCCATGAGTTCGACTACTGGTTCGGTCTGTGCAACCAGGTCAAGGGAAGGTTTGGCCACGTCTCGGGGATCAGCAGCAAGCTCGCCAACGCCATCGAGGGTCTAGAGCCGGAGTGCTATGAGTACTCGATCCCGACGCAGTGGCCGGACCGCAGTTTCCGCTCCTGCTCCTACAACAATCTTAAGATCGCCCTCTCAGCGGGCGAGCTAATCGGGGATGCGGGCGGTCAGAACGGCAACTTGGACTTCAAGCTGATCGATATGCGCAGGCCGGATGCGAAGTTCGCCAAACAGTCACGTTGGCTGCCCGAGATCTCGCGTGCGGTCTGCTTCCTGGATTACTACCCCGCTAAGTTGAAGAAGGAGTTCTACGGCTTCCTCGGCAATAGCGACCTTTCCATCAAGCGCACGGTGGAACCACGATGTGGTCGGATCGCGCAGGATGTCGCGGGGACCGCGAAGGGAGCCTGGCTCTACCAGGTGACTGGGCGGTTCCTGGGCGTGGAGGACGACCAACTCGCGCTGGTGAATGACAACATCGAGCCGCAATATCAGGTCGTCTCCATGGGTGCGGCAGGCCTCAGCAAGGGCATTCCCTCGGGTCGGTGGCGATTCATCCCGCAGACATCGGGACAGGTCAACCGTGACTTCAGCCAGGTCAAGCCTGACGGCAAGGTGTACTGCTATGACGACGACGGACAGGAGGCCAAGATGCTCATCACCATGCCGAGCGCTACGAAGTTGCGTGTGGGCACAATGACGGGCCCGTGCCCGGCGACCCCGACAAAGGCCGACATGGGCGACTACGTCGAGTTCAATCGCTGATCGATAGGGCGTCCGGATGCCATCAACAAGACGGCGCTGCTCTGCGTGCGCTTCGTCACAGCCGAGCCTGCCGAGCCAGCGGTATGCGATCGGATAACGTCGACTCTCCATGCCCTGAGCGCAGCCTCCTCCACTCCCCATGCGCTATCCTCACCCCCCACGCGGGAGTAGCTCAGTTGGTAGAGCGTCTGCTTCCCAAGCAGAAGGTCGCGAGTTCGAGCCTCGTCTCCCGCTCCACTCCCCACACCCCACTACACTGCCGCCATGGCGAAAGATGGGAAGCATGATCTAGATCAGGCGACGATCGACACCATCGCCGTGCACGCTGGAGAGGGCGCCGACCCGACCACACGTGCGCACAACCTCCCCATCTACCAGACGGCCACGTTCACGTTCGAGACGGCGGACGAGAAGGAGGAGGCGGTAGACGGCGCACTCGCCTGGGAGCCGAACCGCTACTTCTATACGCGCACCAATAACCCAACTACAGCGGCACTCGAAGCGAAGCTCGCGGCACTCGAAGGCGCCGAGAGTGCGATCGCCTCAGCCTCCGGCATGTCTGCAATCTCCGCCGGTCTGCTTGCGCACTTGAAGCACGGTGATCACCTGATCGTTGCGGATGACCTCTTCATCATCAGCCAGATCCTCTTTGCCGAAGATTTCCCTTCACGAGGCATAGACGTCACACCCGTTGAGATTACTAACCTTGCTGCGGTACGGGCGGCAGTGCGGCCAGATACCAAGATCATCTTCGCCGAGGTGCTCTCAAATCCGTGGATGAGAGTCAGCGATGTTCCAGCGCTCGCAACGATCGCGCACGACGCGGGTGCACTGCTTGTCATCGACAACACCTTTTTGGGCTCGGTCACGATCCGCCCGCTTGAGTTCGGCGCTGACCTCGTGTTGCAGACCACCACCAAGTGGATCTCTGGACACGGTGACGCGCTCGGTGGGGTCGCTGCGGGCTCAAAAGCGCTCGTTGATCCGATTCGCCGACAGACCGATCTTCTCGGTGGACCGGCGTCGCCGTTCAACTCGTGGCTCATTGCGCGCGGCGCGCGCACACTGCCGCTCCGCATCGAACGCGCCACCGCGAACGCGACGAAACTCGCCGCTTTTTTGGAGGGCCACGAGAAGGTGGAGTGGGTTCGCCACCCGAGCCTCGCCTCGCACCCTGACCGCGCGGTGGCGGATCGCATCCTCGGTGGGAAGTGGGGCGGCATGCTCTCCTTCAAGCCACGCGCCGCCGCCGGTGTCGATCCGCTCAACGCGATGCGCGCCTTCGCCGACAACATCGCACTCTTCGGCGTGGGGGTGAGCCTTGGAGAAGTCGACACGCTTGTCTATCCAATGCCGAAGCGCGGCGGAATCTTCCGCATCAGCGTGGGCATCGAAGGGTCGGACGACATCATCCGAGAGTTTGATCGCGCGCTTGCATTCGTGAAGTAGATGGGAGCGCAGCCTCCAGCCGACACAATTCACCTCAGCTGGGAGGAGCTCGACAAGGCGGTCGAGCGACTCGCCGCAGAGATCCGTGCGCTGGCAGCGACGGAGCAACCTGAGGCGATCCTTGCGGTGAGTCGCGGCGGTCTCGTCCCCGGCGCAATGCTCGCCTATCGCATGGGGCTGCGCGACCTCCTTGTGACTGTTGCCGAACACTACGACGCGAGCGGCCGACGGCCAGTGGCCGCACTGATAAGAGTGCCGCCCGCGGATTCGCTTCGCGGTCGCAGAGTTCTCATCGTTGACGAAGTCTGGGAGAGCGGACGGACACTGCAGGAGGTCACCGCCGCCGCAGAGGCGGCGGGTGCCACCGTGCGCACCGCCGTCCTTCACTACAAGCCAGAGCACAGCGAAGTCGATCGTGCACCCGATCACTATGCTGGCACCGCAACGAGCTGGGTGATTTATCCATATAAGGGGGGCGAGTGAGTATTAAGAACGGAAGAGGCGTGCTGCTAATCGTGGCAGCGGCTGCGAACGCGCTCCTTGCACTGCTTCTCCTCCTGGTTGGCATCGTGTTGACTGGAGGCCTCATCAATCTTGCGCTCGTTGCAGGTAACACAAGCTGGTCCCTCCTCGGTTCACGTGCGGCAGCGGAACTCGGCGAGGAGTTTGTTGCACTCCTGACACTGTTTGGAGCTGACCCTGGAGCACTGCTTCAAGAGTTCGTCACAGCCCAAGGATTACCCTCGTTCGATCGCTTCGCGCGCGATCTGCTCGCAGCGCTCTTTGTTGGCGTGGCGCTCTTCATCCCAGCCGGCGTCGCTTCGGGACTCGCCGCGATGCGCATCTGGCGACTCACGCCAGCGGCAGATCGCGGCGTGCTTCAGCTCTACGCGGTTGTGGTCACACTCCTCGGAGCCATCGGGCTGCTCATTGCAGCTGCGCCGCATCTGATCTGGGGGTCAGTGCTCCTCATTGGCCTGCTCACCCTGCTGGCCCTGCGTCGACCGCGAGCGGTGAAGCTCCTCTACAGCGCCTAACTCGCCACGCGGCGAATCCGCAGCGCGAGGCGGACTAACGGCCCGCGGGTCGAATCGAGATCCAGATCAAGCGCCCCAGGATATGCGTGCACGTCGCCGCCCCAACCCGCCTTGAAATGCGCAATCCCTGGAGTGACGAGGCCCCACATGTCGTACCAGGCACTCCCCTGATCGATGGCACGCTCGATCGCAAACGCCTTAAGCGCGTATGGCGCGCGAACCTCATTGCCGCGATTCGTCGCTCCGCCGAAAAGTTCGGTGCTCCCACTCTCAGTGCGCACCACCAGAAGCGCACCGAGAAGTTCAGCGGCGCCTTCCGCGCTCGCCCCTTCGGCGATCAAGAGCTCTGCGCGCGGACCGAATGCGCGCATTAGTTGGGCGAATGCTTCACCACTTCGCGACTTACTCCCAGTCCGCTCGCTGATCGCGCTCATCACAGAACTCAGGGCAGGGAGTTCTTCAACGGTGCCGAGGCGCACCGTCACACCATCAGTCAGCGCCTGACGGGCGTACTGACGCCACTTGCTGCGCCAGCTCGCGCGCACCGCGTCAACGCCTCCTGCGAGTGCGATGCGCCGACTCGAGCGTGGCTGGATTGGTGCGGCGAGGTGCAGCCGCGCGTCGATCTGCGTTGCTGCGCTGACCCACGGTGCGCGAAGGTTGGCGGTGAGCGCAGGGTCGGGCTGTACGACGTTGCTCTCTGGGTCAATGACGAGCGAACTTCCAGGCTCTAGGCGGACGAGCGTCACGCCGTCGGCGCGAAGCTCACGCAGCCCACGCAACAGTTCCACACGTAACGAATCGGCAACTGCTTCGTCCGCGGATGCAACGAGTGGTGCGCGTGGCGCATAGGCGAGTCGTCCGAGTGGTCCAGGGAGGCGCTGCAGGAGGAGTTGCGCGCCGGCCCATCTGCCACTTGGATGGAGCGCCACGATCCGAGCCGCCTCCCAGCCGGTGAGCGCTTTCGACGTCGCCCAGGCGGCAGTCTGCGTGAACGGAAGTTCGGCGATCTCACCAGCGGCGTAGGCCTGCTCGAGCCGCGCGCCCCACGCCTCTGGTGCTTCGCGCAGGATTACGATCTGGTCACTCATGCGGTAAGGGTACGCGCCCCGCTAGGCTTGTGCGCGTGACGCCAAGGTCGCCGCTCCCACCCGTCGCGATGGACCCAGAAGGGGTGGTCTTCGATATGGATGGCGTGCTCTGCGATAGCGAGCCGCTCTGGGCGGATGCGCGATACGCCGTCGCAGAGGCGCTCGGGAGCAGCATCACGATCGACGACTTCCACGCCTTTTACGGATCCAACACGTTGCAGTGGAGCTCAGGGATGGCGAAGCTCTTCAACCATCCAGATCCCGCGCACGTTGCGCGCCTCACCATTGACCACCTTCTGAACGCGTATAGAAACGGAGCCATCCGGCCGATCCCAAGCGGGATCGCCGCGTTGCGTCGCGCAGCGGCGCGTGGACCGGTTGCCGTTGCATCAGGAAGCCCGCGCGAAGTGATCGGCACCGTGCTGGAGATCCTCGGACTTCGCGATGTGGTTCGCGAGTACGTCAGCTGCGACGAGGTGGCGAGCGGCAAGCCGCTCCCCGATGTGTACCTAGAAGCGTGCCGACGACTCGGGATCACCCCGGAGCGATCCCTCGCCATCGAAGACTCCCTCGCCGGTGCGCGAGCGGGGAAGGCAGCGGGCATGACGGTTATCTTGGTTCCGCTTGAAGGCGCACCGTCATCAGCCGGCGCCGACGCATACGCGGACGTGATCCTCACCAGTCTCGATCAGCTCCCACTCGCCGCGGGCGGCGCGTCGCGATCTGACTAGCTCTTTGCGATGCCGACCTTTGCGCCGAGCGCGTCGTTGGAGGGCTCGATCAAGTAACTGCCATCTTCGAAGATGATCACTGGAATGGACTTTGCTCCAGTGAGCTTCTCGATCATCTCCTTTGCGGCGGCATCTGCATCAACATCCACGTACGTGTAGGGGACGCCGTGCGCGTCGAGGTAGCCCTTGGAGCGCCTGCAGTCGCCGCACCAATCGGCGCCGTACATCGTGATCTTCTTCTCGTCTGCCATCACACCCTCACTCGCTGTGGCCAGCGGCGCCAGCCCTTGAGCAGATCGTAGCGCGTGCACAGGTTTGCATGAGAGCGCCTACGCTACGAGCATGGAAACTGCTCGTTTGCTCGCCTTAGCTGCTCTCGTCGCTGCAGAGTGGGTTCGCGGGATCGGCCTGGTAGCCGCGGGGGCGCTCACCTACGGACTCCTCGGCGGCGTGATGCCGCCCCCTGGTGGCTTTGATCAACCGGTCGCGATCGCCTCCTTCATCACGATCGCACTCGGTGCCATCGATCTCCTCCTTGCTGCGCTCTTTGCAGCAACTGCGCTGCGCCTCCGCGCACTGAGCCTCCCTGCCGATCGCCCCGTTACCCTACTCGCAACGTGGAGCACCGCTCTCTCCCTTCTCCTGATCCTTGCGGGGAACCCCCTTGTGCCGCAGATCACGATGATCGCGCTTGCACTCGTTGCCGTTGCCTCCCTGCTCCTCATACGTACCGGTATGGGCGGGAACGGCTAGACTCCCCCGCATGGTTGGACCGGTCTACCTAACGAAGGCGGGACGTGAGGCGCTCGAAGCCGAGCTGCACGACCTCGTCCACAATCAGCGCCCTGCCGTGATCGCGCGCATCAAGGCGGCGAAAGAGCTCGGCGACCTGCGTGAGAATGCCGACTACGAGATTGCGCGGAACGAACAGAGTTTCATTGAGGGGAAGGTCCTTGAGATCGAAGAGAAGCTGCGCAACGCCGAGCTGATCAGCGAGCATGCGAAGACGGACCAGGTCGGACTCGGCACCACGGTTGAGGTCACCGCGGAGCGAAAGACGCGCACCTACATGATCGTCGGCTCAACCGAGGCGGATCCGAGCGGCGATCCGCCGAAGATCTCGAATGTCAGCCCGCTCGGCGCATCACTGATTGGGAAGAAGATCGGCGAGAAGGTCCAGGTCACGCTCCCGAACGGCGAGCATGTGACGTATACGATCAAGAAGATTTCCTGAGCGCATCGCGATTCGCGTTCCAGACGCGACCGCTCTCATAGCGCTCCGCCTTCCAGATCGGCACATCCTGCTTGATTGAGTCGATCAACGCGCGACTGACGATGTAAGCGCGATCACGATGTGGTGACGCGACCACCGTCACGATGCTGACTGATCCAACTGGGACACTCCCGACCGCGTGCCAGACGCCGATCCCCCCTTCACCAGCAAGTCCATCGGCAATCAAGCGCTCGCAAATGTCATTGATCTCCGAGACTGCGTAGGGGTCCGCCGCCTCGTACTCGAGGCCCATGACGCGCTCTCCTGCGAACTGCGCCGCCGCAGCCTCTTCGCCTGGCGCTGGCGTGCCAGGAGTGATCCGTGTGCGTCCGACAAAGACCACGATCGCGCCTTCGGAACTCGTGGCGATCTCGGAGATGAGCTGCTCCACTGCATCGTCTGGCAACGGCGCAGCGGTGATCTTGACCGATCGCCGGCCACGCGAACCGCCGCTCGCCGGAGGGAGGAGCGCGATGTCATCTGCTGGACGCAGGCGAATCTGCGAGAGGTCGGCATCGCGCGCCACCAGCACGCCGTTCAGGCCCAACCGAAGGTGCGGCCGTAGCGAATCAAGTTCAGGTCGCGTCGCGAAGAAGCGCTCGACGAGTTGTGCAGCGTTCGTCTGATCATCGAGGCCGATCTCGATCTGGTCGACACCCTCACGAGCTCGAAGCATCGCGAAGAGGCGGACACGCACCTGCATTGCTAGACGAGAATTCCTGCGCCGAAGAAGAGGCCACTCGCAAGGATCGTTCCGGTGACCACCGCGCCGAGGTCGATGTAGAGGAGGCCGGTGGCTGACTCCATGGAGCGCGCGCGAGCTGTTCGCCAGCCGGCGTACGTGAGAAGTGCCGGGAAGATGAGTCCAATGAAGAGCCGCAGGATGGCGAAGAAGTCCCAGCCCGCACCGAGTCCGCCGAATCCCATTAACTGCCAGATCAGGAAGAGTGCGATCTGCACGGCAACCCCGGCGCCGAGCGCGCGACTGAGCAGCAGGAGCGGCGATTCAGGAAGCTTCGGTGTCACCAGATACCAGTGCGCCAATATCATGGCGGCAAATGCACAGCCGGTGACATAGGTAAGGATGAGCAGTTGTGACGTCAGCGCGATCGCAACAAGTGGAGTTGTGGCCCAGCCGAACGCTCCGACGAGAATCGCGCCAACGCCAACCGCCACAGTGATCGCGCCGATGATGCGACCGTCATTCCCGCGCGCTATCCGCAGCGTCCAGAGCGTTGCGAGCGATGCCACGAGAACGAGGAGGAGCCGGCGTAGCGCATCAAGCTCGGGGCCCGCCGCCTGAATCGGCGCCGCAGCCTCTGGTTGCGGAAGGGCGCCGTCCGCGAGCCAGGCAAGGAAGGCCCAGCCGCCCGCGGCGAACACGGTGAATCCACGATACCCACGCGTGGACTCTGCGCGGTGAGTCAGCAGGAGGAGCGCCGCCAGTGAGCCAACGGCGAGGGCCACAAGCACCACCCAGTTGATGAAGGCGAGGGACCGAGCGATGCTCTCGACGGACATGGAACGAGCGTATCACTGACCAGTGGTCCAACCACCTCGCAGTCGCTCCAAGGATCGGCGAGAATACGACGATGAGCGATGCATCACGAGCCAAGCGCACACGCGTGCCGCTCCCTCCTGCACTGAGTACGCCTCAGGCAGCGCAGGGTGAGGCCGCGCCTGTAGAGGCAGTGCGTGCGATCGCTGCACTACTCGGTCGCGCGGCACTCCCCGGATCGGCATCAGGCCCGACGTCGCGCCCTGCCGCGCGCGTCGAGTATGTAGAGGAAGATGAGGCGACCCCGCGCGGCGATCGCGAAGTGCTGATCACAGGAAGTGTTGCAACGTTGAGCGATGAAGCATACGAGGCAGTCCGAGATGCCCGCAAACGCCAACGTCGCGCGGTGCGTCGAGTGGAGGAGGTACTTGAACGCCTCTCCACCGACGCGCCTGATGAACTCTCAACCTAGGGCGCTGCGCGCGCTTACTGAGGATCGGCGAGGACGAGAAGGCGGAGCTCCGTCATCTCTTCGATTGACCACCGGATCCCTTCGCGGCCGAGACCCGACTCTTTCACGCCGCCGTACGGCATGTTGTCGATGCGATAGGTAGGGACATCATTCACA
>JBJTVF010000039.1:0-4225 GCA_046081085.1 Candidatus Limnocylindrus sp. | reverse complement strand
CGGGCGAGCGGCCCGTAGCGGCGAAGCGAAGCGTCTCGATGCGCTGTGGGGCGAGGAACTCCGCCTCGCTCCCTGGCGGCAGGATCGTGCACGCCGCATCATCCGCAGCCTCCACACCTCCCACGTCACCCAGTGCCGCGGCAATTGCGGCGGCGAGCCGACTGCTTGCGATCGCGGCGTGCGGTGCAGTGCGCACGTGCGCGGCAACGGCGCGCAGCGCCGCACTCGCCACCGCAGACTCATCGCCGTTGCGCGCCTGTAGTCCGTCGATGCCGATCTCAATATGTCGCGCGCTGCTCGCAACGAGCGGCGAGATCCTGCCGAGCGCATGTGCCGCGTTGCGCAGCTGCGTTGCCGCGCGATCGTCGTGCAGCGTGGGCCAGTGCAGATGCAGCGTGCGCGGCACGCTACTCTGCCGCGATCCGCTCGTTGCGGATCGCCTCCCGCGCGCTACGCGGTTCAAGTACATCAATGATCACCTGCGCATCACGACGCGGACCAGAGCGCAGCGCCACGCACATCTTTCGCCCCACCACGTCCGACCCGATGCGCAACCAGCCAACCGTGCTGCACTCAAGCGCAAGATCGCTCAGCACACTTTCGGCGCTATCTATTAACGCAATCACTGCGGCACCCGTGCGTCGCGCTCGCGCCGCCAAGCGCTCGAGCCCATCACCGCGCACACTCGCGCGTACACCGGCGCAATCAAGAATCAACAGGTCTGCCGCATCCGCGGCGATGATGCTCCCCGCAGTCTCCAGCGCTTCGTTGATATCAAACGGCATCACAATTGGGAGACTGCTCAACTGCACGCCGCGCGCCGCCGCCTCCACGCCATCAAATGTGTGCGACGCATCGATCCACGCCACCGCACCACCCGCCGCCTGTGTCGCCGCGGCGGTGCGCAGCGCGAGTGTGGTGCGACCGGAGCCAATCGCACCGCGCAGTAGCGTCAGGCCGTCTGGCGCACCGCGCGGCGCAAGGAGCGCATCCAGTGCGGCGAAGCCGCTGCTCCGCTGCACCAGGCCGCGTAGCTGCGGATCGACAACGACCCGCCCACGCCGAATGACCCCCACACCCCAGCGCTGCTGGATGCGGGCGAGCGCCTCAGTTGCGGCGGCGGCTTCTCCCATTGGACGGGAGAGTATAGAACATCTGTTCTATCCTGCAGGAGGGGGTTTCAGCCGCGCCGCCAGGGCTCCGAAACGCCTAATCGGTGCTCGTTTCGCCCGAAGCCACCGCCCCATCGGGCCAGGCGGCGATGCAGACCTTGTTCCCCGAGCGATCGGCAAGGATCCAGTAGGAAGGCGCATTCGACGCGTCCACGACCACGCCCCCGGCTGCCACCGCGGCGGCGAATCGTTGCTCCGCCTGTTCGCGTGGCACCGAGACGTCGATGTGCATGGCGTGGCGCAGTGGCTTCGCTTCGTCGAGATCTTGCATCCAGACGGTGGAACTGTTTCCGAGCGGATCGATCGCGTTGTCACTCTGCATCGGCGCATAGCCGAGCACCGCACGCCAGAAGCCGAGGTCAATCGCGTCGGGTTTCGCCGAGATCGCAACCTGTACCTCGTTCACCGCACTTCGGTCAGCCACGGCACCGTGTGCCTTCGCCACCACCGAAACCGCGCGCGCGAGTTCAATGTGTGACTCCTCAATGACCAACTGGTCACGCGTCAGCCGCACTGTCACGCGATCAGAGAGCAGGTTGATCTGGGCGTGGGTGCCATTAAGTCCGGGAACGGCAGCGATCGCCTGCGCCAGAGCTGCAGCATCGGCAAGCGACGAGGTGCGGTAGACGGCGGTTGGACCGCCATGCAGCACCACCCACTCCTCAATTCCCGATGCGGCGAGAAATGCGCGCCAACCCTCGTCGCTCATCAAGCCTCCACTGCATCGCGCAGACCGCGCGGAAAAGAAATGATAGCACACCTCCTTGGAGTACAATTGGCAGATGCTGCGTACCATGAGCGCGACCTTTGCACTGCTCGCCGTGCTCCTTGCCGCCTGCACATTGCCAACCACAACACCACAACCGTCCCCCTCAGCGACACCGAGCATCACGCCGAGCGGCGAGATCGATTCAATCGATGAGGCGCGCGCCGTCTGGGGCGCCAGCGGCATCACCGACTACGCCTACACGATTAGTCGTGACTGTTTCTGTACCCATGAGTGGAGCGGCCCGTTTGCCGTGCAGGTGCGCGACGGCGTCTCGACCGTGGCCCGCGTGAGCGATGGGAGCGCGGTGATCGCGTCAACCATCCTGGAGCAGCTCCCGCTCAGCGCCGAGGAGCTCTTTCAGTTCGCCGAGGAGCGCCAGGATCAGGCCTCGTTCCGCGTCACCTACGACCAGGCGACCGGGCTACCGCTCAGCATCTGGTCCGACCCAATCCCCGAGGCGGCCGACGACGAGTTGGGCGTGCAGGTGAGCGACCTCACTCTCGCCCCGTGAGTCAGAGCTCAGCGGCGCGGCGCCGCGAACTGGCAGCGGCCGTGCGTCGCATCGCGCAGATCGACCCCGTCTTCGCGGCGCCGGTCAAGCGGCTCGCCCCTTGCACCTTCGGCTTGCAGCGCCGCACCCAAACCAACTACCAGTCGCTGGTCCGCGCCGTCATCGCCCAACAGGTGAGCGTGGCGGCGGCGAAGACGATCTATCGCCGCCTAGAAGAGCGATGTGTCGGGAGGATCACGCCTCCGCGCGTCGGTGCCCTCTCACCACGCGACCTGCAGTCGGTCGGACTCACCACAGCCAAGGTGCGCACCATCCACGAGTTGACCGCAGGGGTACGCTCCGGCGCGGTGCCGCTCAAACGATTCACCTACATGAGTGATGAGGCGATCATCGCGGCACTCACGCCACTCTTTGGCATCGGTCGCTGGACGGCGGAGATGTTCCTGATCTTTCAACTCGGACGCCTCGACGTGTGGCCAGTCGACGACCTGGCCGTGCGCCGCGGCTGGGATGCGATGCACCAGAACGCCGCGCCCATCACTGCGAAGGAACTTCGTTCGCTCGGCGCGCCATTTTCTGGCATACGCAGCGTGGTGGCCTGGTACTGCTGGCGCGCCTCGTAGGCATACACTCACCCCATGCAGCGCACACGCATCGATTGGGTCGCCGAGCAGTCAAAGCTGCTGCGTGGCATTACCGAAGTGAGGCCGTAGCAGTATTCGTCAACTAGAATGCTTTGTGCCATGCCACACCACTGGCACAGTCCCCCTGCTATGACGAGGGGGAGGAGGCGTTGGGCGCCGTCGCCCAGGATGTTGTTGATCTCGTGGGGGAGTGCGATCAGTTCCTGGTAGCGCTCGCGGGCGGGAGCGTAGTGGGCAACGAGGCGATCGGCGAGTGCGCGCTTCAGGTCGGCGCAGCCGGTGGTGGCGTTGCGCTCGGACTCCCAGAGCTCCTTGTAGTCGGGGTTGACCAGCTTGTGCAGCTGGCAGACATTGCAGGCCTCCGGGTGTCCAGGGTCTGACTTCAGTGGGCGCTTCACGTCCGTCACGGCGGACATGACCTGCTTCTTGATCGTCTCGGCGTCGCTGAGGATGTCGATGGTGTTGTTGACCGACTTGCTCATCTTCTTCTCGCCGTCTGTCCCCAACACCACAGGGGCTTCGGTGAAGACGGCGGTCGGTTCGGGGAAGGTCTCGCCGAACTTGTGGTTGAAGGAGCGCGCGATCTCGCGTGAGAGCTCCAGGTGCGCCGCCTGATCCTTGCCGACGGGGACCACGCTCGCCTTCGGCAGGAGGATGTCTGCCGCCTGCAGGATCGGGTAGGTGAGGAGGCCGTGATTGACATCGTCCGGCTGGCTCAGCTTCTTCTCCTTATAGGTAGGCGTCCGCTCCACCCAGCTGACGGGGGTGACGGTCGTCAGGATCCAGGCGAGCTCCAGCACTTCGGGGCGATTGCTCTGCACAAAGAGCGTGCACTTGTTCGGGTCGAGGCCGAGGGCAATCAGCGCCGCCGCCATCTCCCGCGTCTGGCGGCGCAGGCGCTCGCCGTCGTGGACGCTGGTAAGCGCGTGGTAATCGACGATGCAGTAGATGGACTCGTAGTTCTCCTGCAGCGCCACGTAGTTGCGGATGGCGCCCAGGTCGTTCCCCAGGTGCGGCGCGCCAGACGGCTGGATGCCGGAGTAGGCGCGAATTGGTCCCTTGCTCATGGGGGGAGTGTAGCGGCGAGAGGGGCTCCGCTACGCTTGGCGCATGAGCGCATCTCAGTCTG
>JBJTVF010000038.1:0-4398 GCA_046081085.1 Candidatus Limnocylindrus sp. | reverse complement strand
CGGGCGGCGCGAAGATGCCAATGAAGCAGTCGGAGATTCAGGCGCGCGGCCACGCGATAGAGTTCCGCATCACGGCAGAAGATCCTGCGCAGAACTTCCAGCCGCAGGCGGGTGAGATCAGCGCATATCGCTCACCGAGCGGCCCGTGGGTGCGATTCGATTCGCATCTCTATGCCGGGTACGAAGTTCCTCCGTACTACGACAGCCTCCTCGGCAAGCTGATCGTCTGGGGCGCCACACGCGGCGAGGCGATTGCCAGGTCACGCGCCGCACTCCGCGAGTTGGAGATTGACGGCGTGGCGACCACGCGCGACTTCTTCCTTGGCCTGCTCGAGAGCCCCGCATTCTTGAGTGGCGCGGTTACCACGAGCATGCTCGATGAGGTGGGGAGTGCCGCCATTCTCGCCGCCGTGCCTCGCCGACCTGGCGAATCTGTGGCTGCGCAGTGAAGCGGCTGAGTAGAGTGGAGAGCGTATGAGCAACGACCTTCTCGACCAGCAACAGATCGAGGCGCTGATCCCGCACCGCGCACCGTTCCTCTTGCTGAGCCGCGTCGTCTCCGAAGATCGCGCCGCGCAGCGCTTGGTAGCAGAGCTCGACGTTCGCGCCGATGCCTTCTGGGTACCGGGCCACTTCCCCGCACCGGTCGGCCCGATCATGCCCGGCGTTCTGCAAGTGGAGGCGCTGGCGCAGGCGATGGCCGTCTATGTGGCGCGGACCGAAGGGATGGGGGGACGACTCGGCGTGTTCGCCAAGATCGAGTCCTGCCGCTTCACGCGCATGGTTACACCCGGTGAGACGTTGCGACTCGAGATCCAGATGCAGACGCTCGGCTCACGCATGGGGAGCGCGATCGGCACCGCGTCAGTGAACGGCGAGACCGCCTGCACCGCAACGATCACCTTTGTCATTCCATCAGAGAGCGCACTCCCGCACCCACCTGGGTCTACCTCGGCATAACGAAGGAGCAGCAGATGAAACGTGTTGTGGTCATCTCAGATATTCACGGCAACCTTGCCGCGCTCGAAGCGATCGTGGCGGAGTTTGCGGCGCTGAAACCGGATCAAGTCGCAATCCTCGGTGATCACGCACTGTTCGGACCAAGGCCAACAGAGACGATCGATCTCATCCGCAAGCTGCAATCAAGCGGCGCGCTCGTCACCGCGGGGACGGGCGACATTGCCGTTGCAGATCTCGACTACGCCGCAAGTTTCCCAAGCCTCGCGGGCGGACTGCCGCCAGGACTGAAGGCGGCGGTGGAGTGGGCCTCTGATGAACTCGATGACGATCGCATTGAGTGGCTGCGTTCGCTGCCATCGGAGCGCCGACTCCGCTACGGCGAGATCAGCATCACCTTCTGCCACGCCTCGCCAGGTTCGCGCACCATCCCGTTGAGCGCCGACCTTGACCCGTCCACCACGCTGGAGCTGATCGGACAGACGGATGCGCGACTCGTCTGCGTCGGCTTCACGCATCAGGCGCGGGTGAAGGATTACGGTTGGAAGGTGCTCGTGGATGCGGGCTCTGCTGGACTCCCGTATGACGGTGAGGCATCCGCAGCATTCGCGGTGATTGACATTGACCCAGATGCGGCCACCATCAGCGCAGAGATTCACCGCGCAACGTATGACACGGAAGCGGTCAGCGATGCGATCACCGCGCGTGGACTTGCGGGCGATGCGTATCGCGCGGCAACGGTGCGCACCGGAAAGATGGTGCGATGAGCGAAGCGCATCGCGTTGTTGTGACCGGGATGGGGGCAGTCTCCCCGCTCGGTCGCGGCGTGGATGCGCTCTGGAGCGGACTCCTCGCCGGTCGCTCGGGAATTCGCCGTCTGGAAGGTCTCGACCTTGCGGGGCAAGAGGTGGACTTTGGTGGGCAGGTACCGAACTTCGACCCATCAGACATCATCGAGCCGAAGCAGGTGAAGCGTCTCGATCGCTTTGCACACTTTGCAATTGCAGCATCAGTGGAGGCGCTCAGCTCGGCCGGGCTCCCAGTGCGACTCAGTGACGCGCATGCGCTCGGCACCGCAACGTTGATCGGTTCGGGCCTTGGCGGAGCAACCACGCTCTTTGAGCAGGCGATCAACTTCGCAAGCAAGGGGGCTGGTCGAGTCTCGCCATTCTTGGTCCCTGGCGCAATCGGGAACATGGCGGCGGGGGAGGTTGCGATCCAGGTCAACGCACAGGGTCCGTCATTTGGTCCTGTGAGCGCATGCGCCACCGCGGGACACGCGATCGGTGAGGCGTACGAGGCGATTCGTCGCGGCGACGCCGAGCGCGCGCTCGCTGGTGGCACCGAAGCTGCGCTTCATCCGGTGGTGATCGCCGGATTCAACAACATGCGTGCGCTCTCGCGCCGTGGCGGGGGCGCTGCGGGCGGTGATCCTGCTGCCGCATCGCGACCGTTTGACAGCGCGCGCGACGGCTTCGTGATGTCCGAAGGTGCGGGCGTGCTGCTGCTTGAGCGACTCGACCTCGCCCTCGCTCGCGGCGCAACGCCACTCGCAGAGATCGTTGGTTATGGCGCAACTGCAGATGCGCAGCACATCACGCTTCCTGCGCCTGGCGGCGCGGGCGCGGTGCGCGCTGCGCGTCGCGCGCTGGAGAAGGCGAAGCGCAGCGGGAGCGACATCGATCACGTCAACGCGCACGCCACCTCCACGCCGGAGGGCGACAAGGCGGAGCTCGACGCAATTCGCACCATCCTCACTGGCGCACCTGATGCAGCGGCCGCCGCCACCGCCGAACCTGCTGCGCTGCGCGCCACGATCACCGCAACAAAAGGGAACATCGGCCACACGCTCGGCGCGGCGGGCGCACTCGGCGCGGCGGCGACCATCTGCGCGATGCGTGATCGTCGCGTTCACGCCACGCTTAACCTCACCGACCCCGATCCGCTCGTTGGCGCGCTCGACATTGTTCACGGTGCGCCGCGGGACGGTGAGATTCGCCTTGCGCTCGTGAACGCCTTCGGCTTCGGCGGCCAAAACGCGGCGCTCCTCCTTGCGAAATGGGAGGGTCGCTGATGCCAGAACGCCGTCGCGACCAACTGCAGAAGCGCGCACTCCGCGCGCTTGAGGCGGCGCGAGAGGCGGCACGACGCGCGCGCGGCAGTGGCGCGGGCCCGGCGCAGGGCGGCGTGATCAGTCCGTCGAAACCTTCGACTCCACCAGTTGAGCGCTTCACCACGGAGCGCCGTATGGCGGAGCGCGCCGCGCCGCCGCCCGCCATGCAGACGACACCACCGCGCCCGCGCCGCGGCCAGACGCGACTCAACGCCCCACCGCCGGAGCTGCGCATTCCTGGGCAGTCCGCCACGCCAATCGCCTCACCATCAGCGAGCGTTCCGGCATCAGGACCGCTCACCGACGACGAGGCGAACATTGTGGAACTCATCGACCGACTCGCCGCCGTCGCGAGCGGCAGTGGCCTCGCCGAGATCGAGATCTCCGTGGCTGGGACGCGCGTGCTCGTCCGAAGCCGCGCCGCCGTCACGGGGAGTGCTCCACGCACTGCTGAAGCGCCGCACGCTGAAACAGCCGTGTCACCTACAGCTTCCACACCTGCGTCAGACGCGTCGCCTGAATCTAGTACCGCGCCCGCTCCCGTGAGCGGAGTCTTCGTCAACGCACCGCTGACGGGCATCTTCTACGCCGCCGCATCACCGGGTGCCGATCCAATGGTGAAGGTTGGCGACACCGTGGCGGTGGGTCAGCCGATCGGCCTAATCGAGGCGATGAAGCTCTTCAATGAGATCAAGTCCGACAAGGCGGGGCGAGTTGCGCGCGTCATTGCCGAGAACGGTCGCATTGTGAAGTCCAAGACGCCGATCATCGAACTTGAGTCGTGAGCGACGGCGCATCATGAACGAGCAGCGCATTGGTGGAACGACCGGGAGCACACAACTTCCCAATCGCACCACCCACATCATCGGCTGGGGACATGAGGTTCCCGCCGCCACGTTGACGAACGCCGATCTTGAGAAGATCGTTGAGACGAGCGACGAGTGGATCACGACGCGCACTGGGATTCGCGAGCGCCGCATTGCGGCGAAGGGGGAGACGACCGCCTCCATGGGGGCGGTCGCCGCCGCGCGTGCACTCGCCGTTGCTGGGATCACGGCTGACGACGTTGATCTGATCGTGGTGGCGACGCTGACACCCGACCACCTGATGCCGAGCACTGCCGTGTTGATCAAGGGTGCGTTGGGGGGTACGCGCGCCGCCGCGTTTGATCTCTCTGCGGCATGTTCCGGGTTTGCCTACGCGTACGCCGTCGCGCACGGGTTCCTCACCGCTGGCCTCGGTCAGCGCGCACTGGTCATCGGCGCAGAGACGCTTTCACGTTCGGTGGACTGGAGCGATCGCGCAACCTGTGTCCTCTTTGGTGACGG
>JBJTVF010000037.1:0-3176 GCA_046081085.1 Candidatus Limnocylindrus sp. | reverse complement strand
GAGCGACGAAACGCTCCGTCCCACGCTGCCGCTGAGCGACGAATGGGTTGTGATCTCAGACTACAAGAGTGGAGGTAAAGACGATGAAGAGGGGAACGTCACTCGCGCGCGCGACGCGCTGCAGTTGCAGATCTACGCGCTCGCCTGGCGCGCTGCCACGGGAAGGCTCCCAGACGAGGTGAGCCTCCGATTCCTCGATTCAGGGAAGCACGCAACCGTCCCTGTTGACCCGAAGCGCATCGCGAAGGCTCGCGACCGAATCGTGGAGGCGGCGGAGGGGATCCAGTCGGGATCGATGGAGGCGAAGCCCGACCGAATGAACTGCACGTACTGTGCCTATCGCGAGCTCTGCCCGTCATCGAAGGCTCCGGCGGGTCGACCAGCATGACGCTGTGGGATCAGCAGGGGCGAGAGACGTCGGCTCCGCCGCATCGACAGTCGCCGCGCGTGGAAAACCCACCACGAATCCCTGTTGCGGATCAGCGACTGATCCGCCTTCTTGCGCTCGCTGCGCTTCTCACAATTGCCGCCTCGGTTGCGGCGGCACTCAACATTGATCCAATCGGAGACCCAGTGGCGGGGCTCGGCGTCTCCCTCGTGTTCGGGCTTGCGATCAGTTTCACCCTCGCTCCCATTCTGCTCATTGAGTCGTATCGTCGTCACCCGGGCCAGTGGAGAGGGCGGCGAGCGAGGGCCCTACGACGCAGCCTCATCGTCGGTGTGCTCGTTGGCGGCTACAGCGCCTTTCGAGTTGCAGGCCTCGGGAGCCCCACGGGGCTCCTGATCGGTATTGCCCTTGCGGTTGTCATCGAGGCGGCGTTGACGCGAGCGGACAACGACGCGGTGTGACGCTCGAGGTGTGGTGTACGATGGCCACGCGCCCCGCTGGACGCAGGATCGAACCGGCGGCGCTTGGTCATTAGTGGTGTGTGAACATGAGCGCAAACAACCCCCCCTTCTCTGAATCTGTTGCCGCCCTCGGCTGGGGCGCCGCTCCAGAGGCGCGTGACCCGGACGATCGACCGTCGTACGTGGGACCCGTCAGCTTCTCCCAACTCCCATGGATCGAGGACGCGAACGAGATCAAGAAGATGCAGGCGGATATTGCGATCATCGGCGCACCGTTCGATGACGCGGTATCCCACCGGCCAGGGACTCGCTTCGGCCCGCGCGCAATTCGCGAAGCGCAGTATCAGACTGGTCTCCTACACTCCCTCCAAGTTGGCGTTGATCCATTCCGTATTCTGACCGCTGTTGACGCGGGCGATGCCGCGGTGGTTCCAGGTCGCGTGCAACACGGTCACGGAGAGATCTATCGGAAGGTGCGCGAAGTCGCCGCGACAGGTGCGATCCCAATCGTGCTCGGCGGAGACCACTCAATCACCTGGCCAAACGCCACGGCAATTGCTGAAGTGCGATGGCCGAAGAGCATTGGCATCTTGCACTTTGATGCGCATGCCGACACGGCGCCAGACGGATACGGGTCGCTACACAGCCACGGCTCACCGATGCGCCGACTGATTGAGTCTGGTGCCGTTCAGGGGAAGAACTTTGTGCAGGTAGGGCTTCGCGGCTACTTCCCAGACTCTGAAACGCTCAATTGGATGAAGGGTCATGGGATGCGAACACACCTGATGACCGAGATCGAAGAGCGGGGGGCAGAGGCGGTCATCCAGGACGCGATTGCAGAGGCACTCGATGGCCCAGACGCGATCTGGATCAGCGTAGATATTGACGTGGTTGATCCAGGGCTGGCCCCTGGAACTGGTACGCCAGAGCCGGGTGGGCTGCTCACTCGCGAGCTGTTGCGTGCACTTCGTCAGATTGCGGCTCGCGTACCGATCGCGGGGATGGACATCTTGGAGGTCTCTCCACCGTATGACTGGGCAGAGTCAACGGCGATGATTGCGAACCGCGCGGCTCTTGAGGTGATCAGCTCACTCGCGAAGCGGAAGGCGGCCGGCGAGACGATTCGCTGGGAGCATGGACGCTGATCCTCACAGCGAGGCGTCGACTCCTCAACGACGAGGGTGACCTAAACGCTGGCGCACAAGAAGATTGTGCGCTTTGGCGCTCGCTCGCCGAGGCGACTCGCGGCACCATCGTTGAGTTCGGCTGTGGCGCTGGTCGCATCCTTGCGGCGCTGAGCGTCAGCGATCGAAGCCTCATCGGCCTTGATCGCGATCCTAAGGCAATCGCTCTCGCCCGTGAGCGCCTCCCCAACGCTCAGATCCTCGACGTGGATCTCATGGGCTGGGCGCCACCGAAGAGCCTTGAGCGGAGCGCGGGACTTGTGATTGCGGGAGGCGATCTTCTGCCACTCCTCCTTCTCGATGAAGAGTTGCGCCGCGTGATGGACCTTGCCGCGCAACTCGTCGCACCAGACGGCCTCTTCGCCATCGATGCCACCCGCATGGACCCCGCACTCCTCCGCGAGGCGGCTGGGCGCGCGGAGTGGGGCGAAGATGTGCGCTGGCGCGCCGCGGACGGCAGCGAGATCCTGCGCGACTCACGACTCCTTCCAGATCCTCTCGGGCGCGAACGCGTCGCACAACTCCAGATTCGGCACACCCGACATGGCGAGGGCGGGTACGTTGATGAACGCGAGCCGTTCCATGTGCGCGCGTGGAGTCCTGCCGAGGTAGAGGGGGCGGCGAGTGCGGCAGGGCTTCAGGTGACCACGCGCCTCGAAGAGGATCGGATCCGCTGGCTGCTACGGTCTACGCATGCCTGATGCACGTCCGATCGGCTTCTTCGACTCCGGCGTAGGCGGGCTCACCGTCCTCCGCGCGTCACAGCAGCGGCTCCCAGGCGAATCAACGATCTACATCGGCGATAGCGCGCGGCATCCGTACGGCACGCGCACGGATGCAGATGTGCTTCAATTCTCGGAAGAGCTCACCGATGCGCTCGTAGCGCGCAACGTGAAGGCGATCGTGGTCGCGTGTAACACGGCTACCTCCGTTGCACTGAGCGCGCTCCGCCTCCGACATCCGGAGATCCCGTTCATCGGTGTGGTACGCCCAGGGGCGGCGGCGGCGACGCTCGCAACCCGAACGGGTCGAATCGGCGTGATTGCAACCGAGGCGACGGTACGCTCCGGTGCCTACTTCGCTGCGATCAAAGATCAGAATCCTGCGGTGCAGGTGCTGACACGCGCCGCATCTCAGCTGGTG
>JBJTVF010000036.1:0-4592 GCA_046081085.1 Candidatus Limnocylindrus sp. | reverse complement strand
AAGACCCTGCAACCGGCGAACTGATTGAAGTCACCGGCTGGCGCGACGCGGCGTACGAGCCGCCCGCCGATGCAACGCCGGTTCCGGCATGCTGGAAGGACGCGTTTGCTGTCTCGCCATCCCCGTCGCCATCTGGCGGTGTGCCAACACCGATGCCAACAGACACCGCGGGTGGCGCTGGCGGGAGCTACACGATCGTTGCCATGGGCGTGAAGTTCGACCTCACGCTGCTCGAAGTCGAGGCAAACAAGACCTTCAAGATCATCTTCGACAATCAAGATGCGGGCATCCCGCACAACGTTGCAATCCACGAAGGTACGGCGAGCGCCGTTGGGAAGGAGCTCTGGCAGGGCGCGATCTTCCCTGGGGTCGCCACGCAGACGTATGACGTGCCAGCACTCGCTGCAGGGAACTACTCATTCATCTGCACGGTGCACCCGAACATGGTTGGCGATCTGGTGGTGAAGTGAGCAGCCTGCCAGCACCGATCGGCCAGCAGCAGCTCGCGCCTTCGCCTGCGCCCCGCCGTGCGTTCTTCGGGATCTTCGATGCTGCTGGCTGGGGCTGGGCGTCATTCCGCGCCGTCCTCTGGACACTGTTGATTATCGTCATGCTCGGTTACATCCCTGATCGCGCCTATTACATCGTGACATCGCCAACCATTGACATCGGGCTCAACGCCGCCTCAATCGTGAACATTTGCCCCGGCGAGAATAAGGATCTTCCGTGCCCCGCACCGGCGGGCGCCCTCATCCCATGGGAGAGCGGTGCGCCTGTTGCGCTGCCAGGTGCCGGTGAAGGCGGAAGCCTCCTCCAGGTTGGTACACACCTCTATTACGTTGGCGGTCGTGTCAGCGGGGCGCTCGATGAGTACGCCAACACGCCTGGAGTTTCAGCAGCAGAGATCGGCCCAGAAGGGCTCTCCAGTTGGGCCGCGGTAGCACCGCTCCCTGCACCGCGTGCGTTGAGTGCGACCGCGTATCTCGCCGGCACCGCCTACGTCATCGGTGGAACATCTGACACGGAGAGTGCAACCGCCACCGTTTTCACGGGGGCACCAGATCCCGCGACAGGAACGATCGATGCGTGGATGCTCGCCGACGCACTTGAGCTCCCTGCGCCACGCAGCGGCGCCTCCGTGATTACGGTGAGCGACGGTCTCATCGTCTTCGGTGGAGCAAATGAATACAATCAACCAGAGACCACGGTGTGGAAGTCGGCGCTTCAGTCGAGCGGAAGCCTCGGACCTTGGGAAGCCATGGCGCCACTCCCTGAACCGCGTGCAAACGCCGCCGCTGCGCTCGTGGGCGACTCAGTCTGGATCTGGGGCGGGCGCGACGCGAGTGGCTACACCGGCGTCTCACTACATGGATACATCGCCGTCGAGAAGACGGCCGGCGGCGGCGGGCATGGCGGTGGGACGTCATCAACGGATGCCGTCGACGAGCAGGGCGACGCGCCGATCGGCAGCATCTACAAGTGGACGGCCACCTCAGGCGACGCCGATCTTCCATCGCCTCGTGAAGGTGCGGCGCTGTGGAGCGCGAACGGCACGCTCTATGTCGCGGGCGGCGTGCAAGATGGGGCCGTCGTGGGGAGCGTGTACTGGACAGCACCGACGGCTGCCACGGGAATCACCACGTGGAAGAACGTCCCTGAAGTAGATCTTCCTGCAGGCCAACTCCGCACCAATGCGAGCGGGACCGTCATTGGCACCAAAGCGCTCTTGATCGGCGGAGAGGACGCAAGCGGCGCACCCGCAGCAACGTCGGTGAGCGCGCTGACCTCACCGAAGGCCCCGCTCTTCCGCGCCGGCCTCTTCGGCCTCACGATTCCAGGGCTCGCCATCCCAGGCGAGATCGGCGAACAACTTGGCTTCCTCTCATCCGCTGGCGCATGGACGCTCAACTTCGTCCTGCTCTGCGCGGTGGC
Source organism: Candidatus Limnocylindrus sp. (assembly GCA_046081085.1). Taxonomy (GTDB): domain Bacteria; phylum Chloroflexota; class Limnocylindria; order Limnocylindrales; family Limnocylindraceae; genus Limnocylindrus. The sequence continues at coordinate 2,660 of JBJTVF010000036.1, read as the reverse complement.
GGTTGCCTATGCACAACGCGAGCGTTTTGGAGCATGGCTGCGCAAGAGGGTCGTAAAGCGGTAAGATCCCGCGAATGAGTGCTCGTGCAAGACAGCTCTTCGGGTTCAACGCGTTCGTCGCGTGGCTCGGTTATGGCATTGCCCAAGTCGCCAACATCTTTGAGCTGGTGCCACGCACCGAACCATACGACCCGAGCAGCAACATGTTCGGCGGAAGTGCCGATGGTCTCGCGGGTGCGGTTGGGCGAGTGTTCGACTCCCACGGCTACTTCACGACCTGGTCCAACATTGCAGTGGCGCTCACGCTGACCGCCCTCTACCTCAACCCTGAGCGAACGGGGCGGATGTTCAACCGACTGCGCAACACGGGGCTGCTGATGATCACGATGACGATGGTGCTCTACCACCTGCTTCTCGCAGGAACATCAAACCCACAGAGTTGGTATGCAGTCTCCAATCTTCTGCAGCACTACATCACGCCTGTGGTCACCATCGTGGTCTGGTTGGTGGCGGGGCCACGTGGTCGCTTCCCGTTCAGCGATACGTTTGCCGTGTTCATCATTCCAATCGCGTACCTTGCGTACACCTTGATCCATGGCGCGGTGGCCTCGGTCTATCCGTATCCATTCTTCAACGTCATCAAGTACGGATACGCGTCGGTGCTCACGCTGATGGGCGGGGTCATCATTGCTGGCTACGTGGTGGCGCTGATCTACTACGGAGTTGAGCGCCTGCGATCCCGCGCATAAGTTCACGCTGACACGTGGTGAGCCGGGCGGGGATCGAACCCGCGACCAAGGGTTTAAAAGACCCCTGCTCTACCGCTGAGCTACCGGCCCGCCCAGATTCTCGCACGGCACGCTGGTGGCTGGGTTGACTTCGTGGGAGAATCATCACCATGAGGCGGGACTGGTCGCTCGAGGCCGCAACGCAGGCGCTGGGAGAACTGCGCCCCTTGATCGTGCTGCTGCGGGAACAGCGCGCAACCCTAGAGATGCTCAAACAGCAGCTGCTCGTCCTTCGTCGACTCGAACGTGCAGGCGCGCGTCCTGGCGGCTCCGAGCAGAGCGATCTTCAGGCGGCCGGCGCCGACCAGGCGACTCAAGATGCCTTCCTTACAAGCTCGCTCATCGAGGCCCGCATCCGCGCGCTCGTCGACCAGATGCAGGCGAGCGTCGACCGTGTCGCGGCGCGTGGCGTCGAGCTGCGTGACATCGATCGTGGCCTTGTGGACTTTCCAGCGACCGCCTTCGGTCGACCCTTCCACCTCTGCTGGGAAGAATTAGACGGAGAGGCCGTCGGGTTTGCGCACGGACTCGGTGAGGGCTTCGGATCGCGACTCCCGATCGGCGAGTTCCTCCGTCGGCACGCGCACAACGAGCGAGGCATTTGACGCAAGACCCGCAACTGCCGATACTTCGCAAGCGGGGTGGAGCAGTGGCAGCTCGTCGGGCTCATAACCCGAAGGTCGGTGGTTCGAATCCATCCCCCGCAACCAACCCTTACTCGCCGGATACGAACGCGTCGATCTCCTCCACGGAAACGAACGGCCCGACGCGATAGTCGAGGACCCGACCAGCAGCATCCAGCAGCAGCGTGAGTGGCGCCGCGTTCACGGGAATCTGCGCGGCAATACTGCCGTCTTCATCCAGGAGTGTGGGCCAGGTTGCACCGAGCTCGGTGGCCGCCGCGGCGCCAGGGCCGGCCGCATCCTTGTAGAGGACGCCGACGAGCACCCCGTCGCTCTTCCCGTTCGCCTCGTATTCAGCGAAGAGCGGAATCTCCTCACGACACGGAACGCACCAACTCCCCCAGAAGTTGAGCAGTATTCGTTGATCTCCTTGCGCCAGGTCTCCGATGCTGACGCTGCTGCTCGGCTCAGAGAGAAGAGCTTCGCTCTGGATCTGGATCCTTCGTCCGAGCAGCTCACCAGAAGTCTGGCAACCTGCGAAAGAGAGGGCGGCGATCAGGGCAAGCGTGAGCGCGCGAGCCCTCACTTCACCACGACATCGCCGACCATGTTTGGATGCACGGTGCAGACGAACGAGTAGCTCCCCGCTGGAAAGGCGGGGATCTCATAGAGAACTGTCTCATCGCCATTGAAGATCTCGCCCTGCCAGAGCTCAGGTCCAACGGCGTCGGCACTCCCCTCATGGATCGCAATGTTGTGTGGAATGCCAACGTCCATGTTGTGAAAGCGCAGTTGGCTCGCCGTATCTGCAGGGAGTTCGAACAGCGTCTGTTCAAACTTCACTCCCATTGCAGTGATCAACGTGATGCCGTCGTCTGGGCCCGCCGATGGTGCGCCGCTCTCAGATGGCGCGCCGCTGTCTGTGGGGGCGCCACTTGCTCCTGGAGATGTGGCGGGGCTCTCCGCCTCCGTGAAGATCAGTCCAGCCTGCGCGCCGCCAACCACAACGAAGAGCAGCGAGAAGAGCAGCAGGCTGAAGCGCGGCGCGCTCTTTGGCGTTGGGTTCACCAAGTGTCCGGTGCCGTCAGCCTCCGCAACGGCGCGGTACTCACGCCCTGAATCGAGGAGCCATCCGATCAGTGCGAACGCCGTCATCAACGCGCCAAGGAGGACGAAGGGGAGACCGATCGCTGCGCCGAAGAGGAGCACGCCCGTGGCGAGGCTTACAAGGAATGGGAGGAGTGAGGGT
>JBJTVF010000035.1:0-22295 GCA_046081085.1 Candidatus Limnocylindrus sp. | reverse complement strand
CCGTTGCGAATCTTGTGCGCCAGCTCCACCAGGTCGTCACGCTTCTTCAAGAGCGGTAGCACCGCCACTTTATACGGGGCTAGCTCTGGATGTAGCCCGAGCACCACTCGCTTCTCGTCGCGAACGATCTCCTCACGATATGCATCGATCAGGAAGGTGAAGGCGGCCCGGTCGGCACCGGCCGCCGCCTCCACAACCCATGGCGTGTAGGTCTCTTCTGTTGCCGGATCAAAGTACGTGAGGTTCTCGCCGCTCTCCGACTCATGCCTCGAGAGATCAAAGTCGCCTCGATTGTGGACGCCTTCGAGCTCCTTCCAGCCAAACGGGAAGCGATACTCAACATCAATTGCGCGTTTGGCATAGTGAGCCAGCTCGTCTGGCGCATGCTCGCGAGCACGGAGTCGCTCTGGCGATACGCCATACGCCTTGTACCACTCTAATCGGCGTGGGAGCCACTCATCGAACGCAGCGGTTGCCCCGGCCTCAGGTCGCACGAACATCTGGAGCTCCATCTGCTCGAATTCGCGCATGCGGAAGACGAAGTTGCCAGGGCTGATCTCATTGCGGAAGCTCTTTCCAATCTGAGCAATCCCAAACGGAATCTTCTTTCGCGCGGCATCACGCACGTTGCGGTGCTGCACATAGGCCCCTTGTGCGGTCTCCGGGCGCAGATAGATCACAGAGGCCTCCTCTTCAACTGGTCCCATGAACGTCTTGAACATCAGGTTGAAGCGTCGCGGTGCGGTAAGGCTCCCCTCGCAGTCGGGACATGCGAGCCCGAGCTTGGCCACGATGTCGGCATCTGCAAGCTGTGCCGTCGTAAGTGCTTCGGTACCTGGAAGTTCGTCAAGTCGATAGCGGCGTTTGCAGGCGGTGCACTCAACGAGCGGGTCGCTAAAGGAGCCCACGTGCCCGGAGGTTTGCCAAACCTGTGGATGCATCAAGATCCCAGCATCGAGGCCGACGACGTCATTGCGCTCTTGGACAATGCTGCGCCACCACGCCCGCTTGACGTTGTTCTTCAGCTCCACGCCAAGCGGACCGTAATCCCAGACGGCGTTGATGCCACCGTAGATCTCCGAGCTGGGGAAGACAAAGCCACGACGTTTAGCGAGTGAGACGATGATGTCGAGATCTGGGACTGCGGGAGCGGAGTCAGCCGCAGGCGTGCCGGCGAGTGTGAGCGTTGGGTCGGCAGTGATACTCATGAAGTGGAAGCCTACCCGATTCGAGTGCTGCTAGAGCGCGCGGGCAAGCGCCGCTCCCGCCGAGGCTGCAAGGAGCCCGATCAGGATTGACCCCACGGCGTATGCGATGAGCGGAAGAAGTTCACCCTTCTCACCCATCCGTGCGAGCTGTAGCGCAAATGCTGAGAAGGTGGTGAAGCCGCCAAAGAGACCTGTAAGCAGAAGGGGTCGTGCAGTCTCGGGTAGTACCCGGTCCGCGATCAGCGTTGCTACAGCGCCCGCGGCGAACGAACCGACGACGTTCACTGCGAGTGTCCCAGTCGGCGCGGCGATCCCAAGGCGCACAGTGAGCGCATCTACGCCGCTTCGAAGCAGCGCGCCTGATGCACCACCAAGGGCCACCAGTAGGGCGCTCATGAGCGCGCTCATGCGCTCACCTCGTCAAGAAAGCTGCGGCTCTTCGGCTCTCTCCCAAAGAGAAGCAGAACGGCAGCGCGAAGCGCTCGGTCAACCTCTTGGAGTGGCCCGCTCGGGAGCCGCAGTGTCACAAGCTCCTCTGGGGCAAAGCGTCGGAGCGCCCGTAGGAGGCGCAAGCCATCGCTACTGAACGGCGCACCTTCGCCATGAGTCGCGCAATGAATCCCGCCCGCGTGCTCATCCCAACGGAGCGCCTCTCCCTCGGCTGGAGCGCGCCCGCATTCAACACAGTGATCGAGTTCTGGTGCGTGCCCCGCGGCGTCAAGAAGCGCGAGTTCAATCCAACGTGCAACAAGGTGGTCAGAGACTCCCACCTCGAGCAAATCCCATGAGCGGAGCAAGAGCGCGTACAGTGCAGGTTCAGGTTGCTCGTCACTCGTGGCTCGCTCCACAAGCTCCGCTGCGTACCAGGCGACGGCGCTACTCAGAAGTCGATCCCGAAGTCCGAGCCAGACGCGCTGTGGCTGTACCTGGGTCACCACATCAAAGGTGCGCCCCGCTGCAAGTGCAACCTCGAGTTCCGCAAACGGTTCCACGCCACCACCGAGACGGCTGGTCGGCTTGCGCACCCCTTTAGCAATCGCCTTGAACTTCCCGCGATCTGGCGAGATCAGGGTAAGCACGCGATCAGCCTCACCGAGGCGGAACCGCGAGGTCACGACTGCCAGCGTCCGCAAGGCTCGGCGTTCAGGCATGGTGAGAGGGTAGCATTGGCACATGACATCACTCCGAGGCACCCCGACTGGAGCGAACCTTCTTGAACTAGACCTTGACGAGCTCATCGCCGCCACGGACGCAGCGATCCTTGATCTCCTCGCCGAGTGGGAAGAGCCAATCACCGCGTCAATGTACGCACAGATCAGGTACCACATGGGTTACGGGGATCCGAGTGCCAGACTCGGTAAGCGCATGCGCCCGCTTCTCGGACTCCTCACCTATTCCGCACTGTCGAGCGACTGGGAGCGTGCCATCCCTGGCGCAGCGGCCGTAGAGCTCGGTCACAACTTCAGCTTGATCCACGACGACATTGAAGATCAGGACGAAGAGCGACGAGGTCGTCCTACCCTTTGGGTGCGCGAAGGGCTTGCGCAGGCCATCAACACTGGTGATGCACTGTTTACGATCAGCCGTATCGCGGCTCACCGTCTGACGGATCTCGGCTTCTCGGACGCCAAAGTGATTCGCATGATGAAGATCTACGACCAGACCTGCCTCCGCCTCTGTGAAGGGCAGTTCATTGATATCGCGGCGAGCCAGAAGCGCGAGATGCAGAGCGTAGAACACTACTTCGAGATGATCGGGCGAAAGACAGCGGCGCTCATCTCGGGCGGTGTTGAGTCTGCCGCCATGCTCGCCACCGACGACGAGGAGGTGATCACACGCTTCCGTACCTTTGGCTGGGCGCTCGGACTCGCCTTCCAGATCAATGACGACCTGCTTGGCATCTGGGGGAGTGAGGCGGCGACTGGAAAGGCGCCGTCAGATCTTGCCCGACATAAGAAGACACTTCCCGTCCTCTACGCAGCCGAGCGCGCCAACGCTGAGGATCGCGCCACACTCGACCGACTCTTCGCAACGCCAGATCCGGACGCCGCGCGGGTGGCCGAAGGTCTCGCTGTCCTGGCACGAACGGGGGCCGAGGCCTACACGCGGGAACAGGCTGCACGTTGGCGGGAGCGCGCACTGACGGAGATTCGTGGTGTGCCAGCGGTGAATCCGATCGCGATCGTGCGGCTTGAAGAGATCATGGAGCGTGTGATCTCCGCCTAGGCGACCCCGAAGGGCTATCTCCCTTCGCCCTCCGCAGAGCCTGTCACGGACTCGCCGGGAGCCCAACGGACCCGCACCTTTCCCACCCTTCGCCCACTCACCTTGATGACACTGATCTCGAAGGGGGCGATCGTGACCCGATCGCCCACCACGGGGACACGGCCGATTCGGTGGTAGACAAATCCTCCGAGCGTGTCGTACTCCTCATCGTCCTCAAGTTCAAGCGGGGGATCAATCAGATCAGTGAGCTCGTCAATGTCGGCACGACCGTCGAGAATTGCTTCCCCTTCGGAGATCTCGACCTTCATCGGCTCCTCTTCGTCGAATTCATCTTGAATCTCGCCGACGATCTCCTCGAGAAGATCTTCAATGGTCACGAGACCCGCGGTGCCCCCATGCTCGTCGAGGACGATTGCCATGTGCACCTTCCGTCGCTGCAGTTCATGGAGTAGGTCGTCAACGGGCTTCGACTCGGGGACGAACAGCGCTGGGCGCATGATGTCACGCAGGCGCGGGCGCGGCCCGCCCGCCGCAATGATGCGGAGAAGATCCTTCGCATAAAGGATGCCGCTCACGTGATCGATGGACTCGCGATAGAGCGGCGTACGGCTGTGTCCCTCGTTCAGCACAACCTTGACTGCCTCGTCAAACGTTGCCTCTTCATCGATTGAAACGACATCTATGCGTGGCACCATGACCTCATGCAACTTTGAGTCACTAAGCGACATCACCGCCGAGATCATCTGCTCCTCTTCCGCTTCGAGCACTCCCTCCTGGCTCCCCTGCTCGACAATGAGTCGGATTTCCGCCGCCGAGAGTTTCGGAGTCCGGGTGGGATCAATGCCGAACGGCGTGGTGATCACCTTTGTGAGCACCACGAGAAGTCCGACAAGTGGGCTGAGCACCCTGGCGAAGATAGAGATTGGACCGGAGGCAGACAGCGCAATCCGGTCCGAGTTCGCCAGCGCGAAACCTTTTGGAATCAATTCACCGAGGACGATTGAGATAATTGACACGAGCAGCGTGACGAGTAGCAACGCGATCGGTGCGGCACGCTCCCCTATCCACGAGACACCGCTCAGCGGCGCAGCAATCAGTTCAACGATGCTGACCGCGGCGACTGCTGACGCGAGGGCACCGAGGAAGGTGATCGCGACCTGAATTACCGCGAGGAAGCGGCCCGGGTCTTGTAGCAGGCGAAGGGCTCGCACCGCGCGCTTATCTCCCTCGTCCGCAAGCTCACTCAGTCGCGTACGGCGGACGCTGACGTAGGCGATCTCAACCGCAACAAAGAATCCGTTCAGGAGGATCAGGAGCAGAATGAGGCCGAGATCCGCAAGCACAGGGGTCATCGGCTATCCGTTACCGATGGTGCGCGCAGGCACGCCTACTACGAGCGCACCCGCGGGGACATCCTCCAGCACCACCGCTCCAGCACCGCTCTTGGAGCCATCGCCCATGGTGAGCGGTGCCACGATCAGTGTCCCAACGCCCGTGAACACACGTGCGCCAATGACCGTCGCGTGCTTCTTCTCGCCGTCGTAATTGGCCGTGATCGTTCCCGCGCCGATGTTGCTCCCCTCGCCGACTCTCGTGTCACCGAGATACGAGTGATGTCCCACTTTAACCTTGGCAGAGAGCGTTGTAGCTTTGAGCTCGGCGAAGTTGCCAACGTGCGCGCCTGCACCGATCGTACAGCCGGGACGAATGTGCGCAAAGGGACCAACGTCAACACCGCTCGCAAGTTTTGAGCCATCAATGTCACTCGAGCGAATGGTGCAGCCTTCCCCGATGACGCTCTCGTGAATCCGTGATCCAACCTCAATGCGCGTACCAGTTGCGATCGTCGTATTGCCGCTCAGCATCACGTTCGGCTCAATCACCACATCGGCAGCGATGCTCACCGTAGGCTCGATCCAGACCGTGGTTGGATCCATCATGCCGACGCCGCGTTCAAGGTGTGCCGCGTTGATCCGCTCACGAAGTGCAGCGGCAGCGTCCGCGAACTGACGTCGATCGTTCACCCCCTCAAGGTCAATCCCACTCCCAAGGAGGACGGGGGCTGGCGTACCTTCGGCGGCGGCGCGCGCGACAAGATCGGTGAGGTAAACCTCTCCGCTCGCTGCTGACGGCTTGAGTGTGGGCAGGGCCCCCGCAAGCCAGGCGCGATCAACGGCATAGAGCCCTGCGTTCACGAGATCGTTCGCGCGACCGTCGTCGGTTGCATCGCGCTCTTCCACAATTCGTACCGCTCGACCCTCTTCGCTTAGCTCGACGCGGCCGTAGCCGGTTGGGTCTTCGGCGTGAAACGCGGCGAGCGCGATTGGCGCACCTGCGGCGCGACGAGTCGAGATCAGAGCGCTGATACTGCTCGGTTCAAGGAGCGGCGTGTCGCCGCACGCAATGAGAACCTCCGTTGCATCGGCTGGGAGTGCAGGGAGTGCACATCGAACCGCATCCCCTGTCCCACGTGGTTGCGGCTGTTCTGCGCGAAGCGTCCCTGCTGGCGCAAGGGCGTGCAGCGCAGCGGTTGCTGGGGCGAGGAGGAGGAGCGCAGGATCACGCAGCACACTGCGGACCGCCTCAACGACCCAGAGCGCCATCGGGCGTCCTAGGAGCGGGTGAAGAACCTTCGGCTGGGCGGCGTGCATCCGCGACCCGACGCCAGCAGCGAGGATGATGGCCGTCACGCCTGTAAGGCGCTCCGGCCCGGTACTTGAGGGTGTCATCTGGAGGCGAGTCTAGCCGACCTTCTGGGCGATTGCCTCAATCTCCACAAGCCCCCCCTTGGGGAGTCCTGCCACCTGCACGGTGGAGCGTGCCGGATACGGCTCCGAGAAGGTGCGCCCGTAGATCTCATTTACCGTGGCGAAGTCGGCGAGATCTGCGAGGAAGATGGTGCACTTGACCACATGTTCAACCCCGAACCCCGCTGCGGAGAGCAGCGCGCGCAGATTCACCAGCGCCTGCTCCGCCTGAGCGGCAACCCCATCGCGAAGCGCACCCGTCGCAGGATCCATGCCGAGCTGTCCCGAGCAGAAGAGCAGATCGCCTGAGGCGATCGCTGCACTATATGGACCGATCGCCGGAGCAACACCGCTCCCACTCACTGGTCGATTCATCTTGAACCCCCTCCTATGTTGCCAACTCTGTCGCGGTGACAAGGACGCCGCCATCTGGAAGCGTAAGCTCACCACGGCCTACTGCCGCCTCAACGAGCACGCCAGCCTCTGTAGCGTCGTAGAGCGAAGGATAGAGGAGAAAGAGGGTCGGCCCTGAGCCTGAGAGAGAGAGTGGGCGCCCGAGGAGTCGGCGCAGCGAGTGGTCGAGCGGGCGCAGCCACGGGGTGATTGCTCGGGCGGCTGCGAGCAGGTCATTTGCCGACGCGAGTGCCGCCGATCGCTGAAGGAGCGCAACGGTCGTGAGCCCGGCGAGCGCCTCACTCGCGAGGTGTTGCGAGCTCACGAGTGCCGCTCCATATGCATCACCCCGCACCCCAGCGGCGAAGGCGGCGAACACATCTGGCGTCTTGATCCCTGCGCGTGCGCTAATCAAGAGCACGCCAGGGGCCGGCTCGCTCCACGGTGCGAGTGGCGTCACCCGTTCACCTCGCCCCTCCATAAGCACAGGTCCGCCGGGGAGGAAGAGCGGCACATCGGAGCCGATGCGTGCTGCGACCTGCATCAGACGCTCCTCGGCCAACTCGAATCCGCACAGCTCAAGTGCACCACGAAGCACAGCCGCCGCGTCACTTGAACCGCCGCCGAGCCCCGCCGCCACAGGGAGCCGCTTCTCCAGCACGATGTCGAGCGGCGGAATCGGCACCTCCATGCGCAGCTCGCGCAGCGCCGCAAGCACGAGATTCTCTCCCGCACCTGAGATCGGTAAGCCCGCACAGTGCAGCTCATCTTCGGTGCCCTCTCCTCCACGTAGTCGGAGTGTGATGTGGTCACTCGCGCGGAGTGGCGCCACGATGCTGTGAAGATCGTGATAGCCATCCTCGCGTTGACCAACAACTGCGAGGGTGAGGTTCACCTTTCCAGGGGCGTCAACCTCAACCCAGTGGACGCGCCCAGCGCCAACGCGTCCGCGACGAGCGGGGGCCTCACCAGGAAGTGTTCGCATCACGCGCGGCTGGCGCGTCGGTGCGCCAGGGATACCGCCTAGTTCATGCAGGAGACGCACCCAACCTTCGACACTGAGTGCCTGCGCTCGAAGATCCGGATCAGTATCCGCGCGCTCAAGCGCCTGCAAGATCTGTTCCGCAGGAATCGGGAGTGCACGTGGCAACGCGTTGCGCAGCTTCTTTCTGCGCTCCCTGAATCCGGCCTGGACAAGCCTCCAGAGTTGCTCTTCCTCATCATCGGAGAGTCCAGCAAGCGGCGAGTGCGTCAAGGGATCAAGGGAGAGTACGGCAGAGTCGACCGCTGGAACCGGTTCGAACGATTCACGACGAACGAGGCGCACGATCGATGCCTCGCTCCGAGAGCGTACGAAGGCGGTGAGATATGACCAGTCACCAACCGGTGCGGCAACTCGCTCCGCGACTTCACGTTGGACAAGCAGGACGATTCGTTCTGCGGGGTGCTCAAGGACGAGGAGGCGATGAAGCAACGGACTGGTGATGTGATACGGGATGTTCGCCACCACGCGCCACGCTCCTTCTGAGGGGAGGAGTGCCTCAAGATCAACGTTCAACGCATCGCCGTGGATGAGGGTGAGGTCTCCACTCGCGATCTCTTTGGCGAACTTCTCCTGGAGCCGCGGGAGGAGATCATCGTCAAGTTCGATGGCAACCACCGGCGCGCCTGCCGCGAGGAGACCTTCGGTAAGCACGCCGAGGCCAGGACCAATCTCCAACACGAGCTCTCCTGGCCTGGCGCCACCAGCCGCGACGATCGCATCGCGTGCCTCAAGGTCCACGAGAAAGCTCTGGCTGAGACGCTGCTTCGGCGCGTGCCCGGCAACGAGAGGTCGCGCACCACCGCGACGCGGTACGGGACTCATCCTGCCGCCGCCGCGCCGAAAGGCCATGAGGCGCGCACTGTGAGCCCGTGTGCCGGATCCTGGAGCGTCACGCGTTGCTCCATGAGCGCAGCGTGCGCGGCGGCTCCAATCATTGCTGCATTATCGGTGCACCAGCGAACGGGCGGAATGCTGAGGAGACGCTGATGTTTGCTTGCGATCGCCGCGAGACCTGTGCGAAGTGGTCCGTTCGATGCAACGCCACCCCCAACCACGAGCCCCGCCCCCGGGTGTGCAAGGAGCGCGGCCTCCACTCGCTCCAGCAGTGCCGTGACGATCGCCATCTCCGCGGCGGCAGCGATCGTTGCCGCAGCCTCTGGCGGAACAGGGCGCTCACGAAGGGCTGCATGTAACGCCGCAGCCCGCCCCGGCGCGGCTGAAGGGACACCAGCTGCCGCAAGCGCCATTCGCGCCGCGGCGGTCTTCACGCCACTAAATGACACGTCGTATTCACCTTCTGTCCGCGCAACCGGGAGGCGGTCGCCGCCCCTGCGTGACGCGGCCGTAGCGGCGAGGGCCGAGAGCGCCGCGCCGCCCGGATACGGAAGGCCGAGGAGGCGCGCGATCTTGTCAAACGCCTCACCCGCCGCATCATCAATCGTGCCGCCAAGTCGCTCACTCGTCCCATCAGCTCTCACCAGCACGATCAACGTGTGGCCTCCGGACACCATGAGACCAATCGCGGGAAGCTGCGGGGTAGCCGACACCAATCCGGCATCGTGCAGCCAGGCGGCACGGAAGTGACCCTCGAGATGATTCGTCGGGACGATCGGGAGTCCGCGTGCCCATGCCCACGCAGCGGCTACGCCTGCGCCGACAAGGAGCGAACCGACCAGCCCGGGACCGGCGGTCACTGCAACCGCATCGATCGCGCGCGCCTGTGACGCCCCCTCGGCCGAACTGAGCACCTCTTCCAATAGTCGCGGCACCCAGTGGTGATGCTCACGTGCGGCAACCTCTGGGATCACTCCTCCTGTCTCAGCATGGAGTGCACTCTGACTTGCCACGCGTTCCGCGACGACCTCTCCACCTTCGCGCACAAGGGCAACCGCCGATTCGTCACAGCTTGATTCAACCGCAAGGATCAATCGCCGAGTGCTCATGGTGCCAACACGTCAAACGCCTCTTGATTCGGAAGCGGCTCATCGGCATCGGTTGCGGCGCGTGCAAGCGACTCGCGCGCCTGCTGTTGCGGATCGCCTAATTCTGCAGTCGTCATGATGATCGCATCTTCGCCCGTCTCTTCGTAGTATCTAACCCTTCGCCCTGCCTCTGAAAATCCGAGTCGCGCATAGAGCCGCTGAGCCGATACATTGGAGACACGAACATCAAGGGTCGCAACGCGCGCATCGCCACGACGTGCCTCTTGCAAGAGCTCGAGCATCAGCGCAGTGCCGAGTCCCTCACCACGCAACGCAGGCGCCACAGCGATCGTTGTCACGTGCGCTTCGTCCACCATCAGCCAGATGCCGCCGAACCCCAGCAGTTCCCCTCTGCGCCATGCTCCTACGTATCGTGCCAAACGGTTCGTTGTCAGCTCAGACTCATACGCGTTCCCTGGCCACGGTGTGCTGAAGCTCGCCTCCTCAATCGCGCGCATCAGCGGGAGATCGTCGATCGTCAACGAGCGAATCTGATACTCATCACGTCGCACTAGACACCCCTCCCATCAACCCCGCGCGGTGGTGACGGATAGCGCAGCGTAATCTCACCGCGTAGCGGTGTCACTCCGCGCGCGGCGGAGGTAAGCGCCTCGCTGAGTGCGGTTGAAGCAAGGTGTGCAAACGCATGTGGGAGGCGCGAAGCAACGCGCGCAAGGTCTGCGGAGGCTGGCGCATCCGCATGCGCGGCAATCTCACTCCCCGACACGCGAATCACCAGCACCTCTCGGGTGCCGAGTGGAAGGACCACCGTCTCACCACCGACCTCGTGGGCGGCAGCGCAAAGCGCGCGGTCGGATGCGATCTCGATGATGGGAAGTTTAAGTGCCGCGGCAATGCCAGCCGCCGCGGCAGAGGCCGCACGAATCCCCGTGTAGCTCCCAGGGCCAACACCAACCACGATCGCCGAGAGTTCCGCGCGCGACGTCTCGCTCGGGAGGAGCGTGGCGATTCGTTCAAGGTGGCTGCGCGGCGGCTCTCCAGAGTCGGCCACCACGAGGTCCCCCTTCTGCGGACCGCTTAACGCAAGGAGCGCCACACACCCATGTCCAAGCGATCCGTCAAGGATCAAGGCACTCTGGTTACGACCCATCAGCAACCTCAATACCCGCCGCGAGAATTTCCCTGTGCAGGCTCGTTGCACGCTCCAGATCTCCGAGACGAAGCGTTGCGCTGCGCGCATCGCCGTGAGAACCAGGAGTGAGCTCCACTTGAACGTGCGACGGCCCTTCGCTCTGCAGTGGCCAGCGCACATGCTCTGGCCACTCAACAATCGTGACACCCGCCGCATGGCGCTCATCGATCAGTCCTGCTGCAAGCGGATCACTTCCAGGCGGGAGGCGATAGGCATCGGCGTGCCAGATTGGTAGAGCTCCCTGGTGTTCGGAGACCAACAGGAATGTCGGTGAGGTGAGTGGAGGATCGGCGTGGAGTGCAGCTCCTATCGCGCGTGCCAGCGTCGTCTTCCCTGAACCGATCTCACCGATCAGGAGGAGGCGATCACCTGCGCGGAGGTGGTGCGCGATGATGGTGCCGAGTCGCTGCGTCGCCGCGAGGTTGCTGAGTTCAACGCGCAGTGAGATCACGCGAAGCGCTGCAGATCACCGAGCGGTACGGCGCAGAGCTTTCCGTCCAAGCGAACGGCACCAAGCGGATCGTCCGCGCGCTGATCGGCGAGCCCCTCCCACACGCCGGTTCGACCTTCATGGATTCCCCCAATCACACGAACATCTCCCGCCTGGCGGTCGGCTCCACCACCGTGCACGATGATGCCGATCGGTTCGTCACTGAAACGCACCCGCGCGCCATGGAGGCCGCGCAGCAGCTGCATCATGCGCTCGTCACCACCAGGCGTGGGGCGACGCGGCGTCATGATCAACAGTCCGAACGGTGCTGTTGCAACCGCAGCAGCTATCCTACGCTCGAGCGACGCGTTCAACGCATCACGTTCGCCATCACTGAGCCCGTGCACGATCACGCCGCGCACGCCAACCGCACGGGCGCGCAGCACCGTTTCGGGCGATGCGCTACCAATCGCGAGGAGCCCTGCCGCCACGGCACGCTCCCATCCGCTCCCTTCAGGTTCAGACTCACTGAAGTGAACCTCCCCTTCAACGAGATCTCCGAGTAGCAGTCGGCCATCGCGCACGCCATGCGTCGCAGCCCCTGGAGGGAGGAGGCTGATCGGTGCAGGGATCGGGGCGGCGCTTGCCGCTGCCGTGATCGCCGCGGAGAGGCTCCCACTTCGCACCTCATGCAGCGGCGCGAGTGCATCGCCAAAGACGACCGCCGCACGTGCGATCCCACCATGCATCGTGAACTCAGCCTGCTGCCCTGCGCGTGTGAGGAGCACCTCTGCTTCTTCGCCCGTCCGAAGTGGTAGTGGATAGATTTCGCCGTGCGATATTGCCACTTCGCCGCGTGAGGTGCGCACGAGCAGTTCGTCCCCCTCCTCGCCCCCAACGCGGACAAGATCACCACCTGGCAGCAGTAGGTCGCGTGCGAGCGATGGGAGTGCCGAATCAACCCATGAGTCGTCCAACGCCTCCCCGCCGAGCGCCGAGAAGATTCCGTACGGTTCCAAAAGGATCGGTGTTCGCCCCGGCGGAACCAATGGCGCAGCAACAGTGATCGGGAGCGTCCCCGTGGCAATGAGACTCGCTGCCACACCCACGAGCAAGAGTGGGGCTCCTTCAAGGTCAAGGTCGCTGAGATCTTCATCCGCCATCAGATCAGCGAGGCGACGCATCGCGTCCGCTACAGCAGCCGCTCGTACCTGGTCCCGCGCATCATCACGATCGCGGAGCGGAGCGTCTGCAAGATCTCCCAGCAGATCAGCCACCAGCGAACGATCTGTGCGGCCAAGGAGCGCCAGCACGCGATCGCAGCGGCGTCGCCGTTCCACCGGATCAGCGGGAACAGTTGCTGCACCGGGCACGTCAAGGCTGACCGCGGCACGGTCCGGAGATGCCAAGGTGATGCGCCCACCGTCAGGAGTGACCTCCGCAATCCGCACTGGGCCACCGATCCAGGCCGCAAGGCGTCCTGCCGCACGCGGCAAGTCCCCTTCGTTCGCCACGACACGCATCGGCGTACCCGTCAAGCCCGCTGCGCTCATCATCGTCGCCTCAAGGGCCTCGGCTGCACCACCGCTCGGCTGCGAGAGCGCACCGAGCAAACGCGCGCCACCTTCGCGGCGAATGAGCGCGCCGCGACGCTCGCTGCCTCCGTCGACGATCAGGAGGAGCGGCTCACTCACGGAGCGCTCTCATTGAGAGCAGAGAGCGCAACGGGACGCCCGTCACGCGTGTACACACGAACTAACCGGCCTGTGAAACTCGTTGAAACCTCGTTGGTGATCGTCGCGCGGCGGCGCGCTACATCCACGGGCTGGATCTCGTCATCACCCGATCGTCCGATAAAGATCACATCGTCGAGCGTACTCAGATCGGATGCGGGGTGATCCGTGGCGTCGACCGTGATCGAGTCCATCGCAATGCTTCCTACGACCGGGAGTCGAACGCCGCGCACGAGCACCTCCGCCTTCCCCTTCTCCTGATACGAGATCCCGTCGGCATATCCAATAGGGAGCGTGATGATCCTCGAGGGTCGTTGCGCAACGAATTGCGGTCCGTACCCGACCCCATGTCCGGTTGGGAGTGTTGCGATACGGACTGGACGTGCGATCAGCTGGTAGACCGACGCAATACCGATCTCTTCTGCACTGCGCGAAGGACGCAGCGCATTTGGAACGACGCCGAAGAGGGCTATCCCGACACGCGCAACGTGTTGACCAGCTCCCATCGTCAGCAGCCCACCTGAACCAACGAGGTGCCGTTCGAGTCCGCGACGAAGTTCTGGATCCGCGAGTGCGTCTGCGGCGCCGTTGAGGGTTGTCGCCTGCGTTGTGGAACGCTCCAGATCCTCGGCCGCGGTGAGGTGGCTCCAGATTCCGCGCAGCGAAATGCGTGGCCGTGCGGCATGGAGCTCTTCCACGAGCGCCGCAAGTTCATGAGGGAGTATGCCGTCGCGTCCGAGACCCGTATCAACTTCGATATCAACCGTGAGCGGCCGAGCACCAGCGAGGTCTGTATCAAGGATCTCTGCCACGACCGCAGGTGACGTGGCAGGGACACCGATCTCAAGCTCTGCCGCGTGGCGCAGATGCTCACGGGGGACTCGCCAAAGGACCCGCAGTGGAGCCTGGATCCCCGCGCTGCGGAGCTGAAACGCCTCATCGATGGTGGCAACCAAGATCGCGCGCGCGCCGGCTGCAAGCGCAGCGCGTGCCACCTCCACTGCGCCCAGGCCGTACGCATTCGCCTTGAGCACCACGTCAAGGTGTCCGCCAGCAGGGAGGTGCGCCTTCAGACCGCGTACGTTCTGTTCGATCGCATCAAGGTTCACCTCGACCCACGCCGCACGACCAAGGGGCGGGAGGCCGGCGGAAACGATCGCCTCTGGGATCCCCATGCTACGCCTCGCGAATGGCCCGCTGCCCGTAGGCAACGGCGACCGCGTACTCGCGCTCATGCGTGGTCGAGACTGCGATCGCTGCGATGCCAATCGCCGCCGCCCGTTCCGCGGCACTCCCGTGTAGGCGCACGATCGGCTGGCCCGTTGGGAGGCGATCGATTTCAACTTCGCGCCACCCAATCCCACGGATGCCGAGGCCGAGGACTTTCGAGACGGCCTCCTTCGCCGCCCAACGACCCGCAAAGCTTTCGGGTCGTGCTCGGACATACGCCTGCTCCGCGTCTGTCAGCACCCGAGCGGGAAACCGAGAAGGATGGCGCTGCATCACGTTCGCAATGCGTGCTACGCGAACGATGTCCACGCCAAGGACTGGTAGCTCAGCGCTTGAGTTCAGCTGTACCTGCATGCGAATAGTCTACCGCCCGCTCAGCGGTGCTCTGCCAGGAGCGCGCTTCCCGTTGAAAGGATCGCATCAACAACCGAAGTTAGGAGGGCCTCATCGGGGCCCTCGCCCATCACCCGGACGAGTGGCTCCGTCCCAGATGGTCGCACCAGGAGTCGACCGCCCCGGGCAGCGAGCTGCCGTTCTGCGTCGCGGATTCTATCCAGCATCGTTGGATTGGCAAGGAGCCACTCCGCCTCACCTTCACGGACGCTGATCTCTCGCTGAACCTGCGGATCGAGTGGAAGGGTTGCAGCGAGTCTCGAGAGCGGAACACCCGAGCGCACCAGCAGCGCAATCATCTCAATTGCGCTGATCAGTCCGTCGCCGGTCGGCGCATGCTCAGGGAACAGGAGGTGGCCACTCTTCTCCCCACCGAACCCACGGTGCCCTGGGATCAGCGCTTCAGCGATATGGCGATCTCCCACTGGGGTGCGCTGCAACATGATGCCAGCATTGCGCAGGTGACGCTCCACACCTGAGTTCGTCAGGATCGTCGCGACCACACGTTCAGACCCTGGAAGGGCACGACGCATTCGATCAAGGGCAATCAGGCCGATCACCACATCGCCGTCAATCAGGACACCACGCTCGTCAACCACTGCGCAACGGTCTGCATCCCCATCAAGGGCAATCCCGAGATCGGCACCGTGCGCTACGACCCGTCTCCCAAGCTCCGCTGGAGCTGTTGCGCCCACCGCATCGTTGATCAGTCCATCGCCCATCGCCATCCCCTCAACCGTTGCGCCAGTTGCCGCGATTGCCGCCTCGGCGAACGGGCTGCCCGCGCCGTTCGACGCATCAAGCACCACTCGAATCCCCGTTGCGGCGCGGTTTGGCGCGGCCGCTGCTGCGACCTGCGCGAGGTTCGCCGCGTAGCGCGCGACATAGGTCGCGCCCTCTGCATCGGCGCGTGCAACCGTGGCGGGTGCATCATCGATGTGCGCCACATTGAATGTTGCAGCGGCGAGTGTCTCTTCGATCTTGCGCTCGAGCTCACGCTCAATCGCATCAGGGACCTTCCGTCCATCACGACCAATGACCTTCAAGCCGTTGTACTCGGCCGGATTGTGCGAGGCGGTCACCACCACGCCGCAGGCAATCTGCGCGTCCGCCGCAACGATGGCTGCGAGTCCTGGTGTTGGGATCACGCCAAGGCTGATTGGCGTGGCTCCTCCTGACCGGATTCCAGCGGCGAGTCCCGCACTCAAACTCGGACCACTCGGTCGCGTATCGCGTCCAATCAGGATGTTCCCCGCAGGATGCTGCGCCGACAGGGCAGCACCGAGGGCGTAGGCAATCTCAGATGTGAGTGATGCTCCCGCGACTCCGCGAATCCCGTCGGTACCGAATCGGACCGCGGCCATCAGCAGCGCAGCTGCGCTAGATCAGCGCTTCGTGAACTGCTTCGCCTTGCGGGCGCGGCGGAGGCCGTACTTCTTTCGTTCTTTCGCGCGCGGATCGCGCGTGAGGAAGCCGGCCTGTCGAAGTGGGAGTCGATACGCCTCAGGGTCCGCAGAGAGGAGTGCACGCGAGATCCCATGGCGGATTGCGCCTGCCTGACCGGAGATCCCGCCGCCTTCAACCTTCACCATCGCATTGAAGCGACCCTCGGTGCCGGTGACGCGGTATGGCGCGAAGACCTCAGCCTGGGGAATTGCTCCACCGAAGTGCTCCACATACGTGCGCCCGTTGATGACGATCTGACCCTCACCTGGGACGAGACGCACGCGGGCGATCGATGTCTTGCGGCGACCGGTTCCTTGGTAGTACGGCAGGCTCACGCTCTTCTCCTTCGGGCTCATGCGAGTGGCTTCGGCTGCTGTGGCGCGTGTGGGTGATCTGCACCCGCATAGATCTTCAGCTTGGTCATCTGCGCGTTTGCCAGCTTCGTCTTGGGGAGCATGCCCTTCACGGCGCGGCGGATCGCCTCTGTTGGCTTCCGTTGAATCAGGTCGCCGAGACCCTCTTCGCGGTGGCCGCCTGGGTGGCCGGAGTGCGAATGGTAGCGCTTGCTCAGCAGTCGATCGCCCGTGACCACGAGCTTGGCCGCGTTGATGACGATTACGAAGTCGCCCGTATCCATATGATCGGCGTAGGTTGGCTTCCCCTTGCCGAGGAGAGCGGTCGCAATCTTCGTCGCGAGGCGACCGAGCGTCTGACCCTCTGCATCAACCACGTACCAGTTGCGCTCGATCTCAGCGGCGCGAGGCGTCCACGTCTTCATGTTCACAGCAACCTCCTAGACGAGCTCTAGTTGAACGAGGGGGGCGGCATCGCCCTTCCGGATACCGATCTTGGTGATACGGCAGTAGCCAGAGGTGCGCGCAGCATACTTCGGGACGATCTCACCAAACAGCTTCTCCACGACGAGCGGTTCATCTGGGAGCGCGGCAATCACCGCACGTCGTGCGCTAAGGCCGCCCTTCTTTGCAAGGGTGATGATCTGCTCTACCTGTGGACGAACCTCCTTCGCCTTCGCCTCCGTGGTTTGAATGCGCTCATAGCGCAGGACGGAGACGATCAGGTTCTTGTACAGCGCAAGTCGTGGCCCCTGCTTTCGAGAGAGCTTACGACCGCCAACAGCATGCGACGTCATCTTAGGCCTTCACTTGCTCGTCGCTATCGTCTTCGTCCTCGTCGTCATCGAAACTGGGGTCGAACGAAAGGGTGCTCTCTGGTACGTCGAACCCTCTCTCAACCAATTTCTCGCGGACTTCAGTGAGGCTCTTCTGTCCGAAGTTGCGGAGCTTCAGAAGCTCCGCCTCACCACCGTCTAACGCGCTCAGCAGCTGGCCAACCTTGACGATGCCAGCGCGCTTGAGCGCGTTATACGCGCGCATCGGCAGGTCAAGATCTTCAATGGAGAGGTCAAGCAGGTTTCCGCCCGCCGCTACGGCTGGCGCGGGGGCTTGCGCTTCGCCGAGACCTGAGAACGCAGCAAACTGGCCCACGAGGATTGCTGCCGCCTTGCGTACCGCCTCCTCGGGAGTGATGGTGCCGTCCGTCTCAATTTCAAGGATCAGCTTCTCGCGGTCAACATCCTGGCCGACGCGCGTATTCTCTACCGTGAAGTTCACCTTCCGTACCGGCGTAAAGATTGCATCAACCGCCATCACACCGCGTGGACGTGCCTCGCCGTCTGGTTCAATCTCAAGACGGTCGGCGGAGACGTAGCCGACGCCGCGCTCCACCACGAGGAAGGCTTCGATCGCCGCCTTGTCCGAATCGAGCGTCATCAGCACCTGCTCCGGATTGACGATCTCGACCTGACCGTTCGGGGTGATGTCACCCGCGGTCACGTTGCCAGCGCCCTTCTTGTTGAGGGTCAGCTCTACGCGACCCGAGGCGAAGCTGCGGAGACGAATCTTCTTGATGTTGAGCAGAATCTGAACAACATCCTCACGAACGCCAGGGAGCGATGAGAACTCTTGCTGGACACCGGTGATCTGCACCGCAGTGATGGCGGCGCCTTCAAGCGAGCCCAAGAGAACGCGTCGCAAGGCATTCCCCAGGGTCACTCCGTATCCAGGAGCAAACGGGCCCGCTTCGTACTTGCCGTATGAGCCGAGCTCCTCGAGCGGGGCGATTCGTGAAGTTACAGCATCAGCCATCTCTCTCTCCTCTCTTATCGCGAGTAGAACTCAACGACGAGTTGCTCGTTGAAGTCGCCAGGCATCTGATCGCGACGCGGGGCTGCGACGACGTGACCCGCCATCTTTGACGCGTCCACACGTAGCCACTCCTGAGTCGCAGCACCCTTCAGAGTCTCAACGACCTCCTTGAACGGAGTGAGCGCTGAGCGCCCAGGGCGCAGCGAGATCACATCGCCCGGCTTCAGACCATACGACGGGATGTTCACGGCGCTACCGTTCACCGCGAAGTGTCCATGGGAGATGAACTGCCGCGCCTGATCTCGCGAGCTGGCGAAGCCGAGGCGGAAGACTACATTGTCAAGTCGCAGTTCAAGGAGGCGCAGCAGGGTCTCACCGGTCACGTCAGTCCCGCGCTCCGCCTCGGCGAAGAGGCGTCGGAATTGAGCCTCACCGAGTCGATAGACGCGCCGCATCTTCTGCTTCTCGCGAAGCTGCAGGCCGTAGTCGCCAACCTTGCGGCGTCGAACGGCGTGCATGCCGGGCGGGGTCGGGCGTCGCTCAAACGAGCACTTCTTGGTGTAGCAACGCGCACCCTTCAAGAAGAGTTTCGTACCCTCTCGACGGCACTGGCGGCAGACTGGACCAATATCGCGACCCATGACGCTCCTCCCCTAGACTCGGCGCTTCTTCGGAGGACGGCAGCCGTTGTGGGGCAGCGGCGTCACATCGGTGATCGCTGAGATGTTGAGTCCTGCAGTCTGAAGGCCACGAATCGCCTGCTCGCGACCCGCGCCAGGACCCTTCACAAAGACTTCAACTGATCGGAGGCCGTGTTCCATTGCCTTGCGCGCTGCAGCTTCAGCGCCGAGCGAAGCCGCGTACGGCGTGCTCTTGCGTGACCCCTTGAAGCCGGCAACGCCGCCTGAACCCCACGAGAGCACCGCACCACTCGGGTCGGTAATGGAGATCACGGTGTTGTTGAAGGAGGCGGCGATGTGGACCTGCCCGACTGGGACGTTCTTCTTCTCGCGACGGCGCGTCTTCGTTGGTCGCTTCTCCATCTCGGCCATTTCTATCCCCTGCCTTACTTCTTCTCGATCTTCTTGCCGGCAACCGTCTTGCGAGCACCACGGCGCTGACGCGCATTTGTCTTGGTGCGCTGGCCTCGTGACGGAAGGTTCTTGCGGTGACGCGTCCCTCGGTACGTGCCCACTTCGATGAGGCGCTTGATATTCATCGCAATCTCACGGCGGAGATCGCCTTCGATTTTCTGGCCCTTGTCGACGACTTCACGAAGACGGTTGATCTGCTCTTCGGAGAGATCCCTCACGCGGATGTCGGGGCTGATGGACGTCGCCTTTAGGATCTTCTGGCTGGTGGTGCGTCCGATGCCGAAGATATACGTCAGCGCGACTTCGACGCGCTTCTCGCGGGGGATGTCAACGCCGGCGATTCGTGCCATGGTCCTACCCCTGCCGCTGCTTATGCTTCGGGTTTTCGCAAATGACCATGACGCGACCGTGCCGCTTGATCACAAGGCACTTGTCGCAACGAACCTTTACCGACGCAGAAACCTTCACTCGTTCTCCTGTGCTGCTACTTCAATCGGTAGGTGATCCGACCTTGCGTCAGATCGTATGGCGAGAGTTCAACTTTGACCCGATCACCTGGAAGGATTCGGATGAAATTTGTCCGAAGCTTCCCGCTGATGTAGGCACGAATTCGATGGCCATTTTCGAGTTCAACGACGAACAACGTGTTCGGCAGCGGCTCGACAACCGTCCCTTCGACTTCGATTGAATCCTTCTTCGCCAACAACCCCCCGTTTCAGACTGCGCTACTGATCCCTGGCTCGCCAGGGGACGACTGGGGAGAGACCCCAAACGCACGAAGGCGCAGCCTAGCAGAGCCCCGCCCCCCTCGCAACGAAGACCCCTCCCTCGCCACGCTCAGACTGAGCGTGGAACCCCTCTCAAGGCCGTGTGAGGATCTGGGCCCCCTCCGAGGTGATGGCAATGCTGTCTTCGAAGTGGGCCGCCAGGCTCCCATCAATTGTTACAACAGTCCACTCATCCTCCATGACCCCAACCTCAGGCGAACCGAGGGTGAACATCGGTTCAATCGCAAGGCAGTGACCAGGGGCGAGTGTCAGACTCTTTCGACCGGTCCGATAGTTCGGGACTTGAGGGGCCTCATGCATGGCGCGGCCAATCCCGTGACCCACGTATGGACGGACAATCCCGACTTTCGCCGCGAGCCCAACATCTTCGATCGCTGCAGAGATCTCCTCAATTGTTCCTCCTGGTCGAGCCGCAGCGATCCCCGCATCAAGCGCCTCGCGAGTCACGCGGATCAGCCGCGCCACTTCCGAAGGAGGCTCCCCGCCCACATAGAAGCTGCGCGCAGCGTCACCATGCCAACCTTCGATGATCGCTCCCGCGTCCACGGAAACGAGTGCGCCGGCCTTGATCTCTCGATCGCCAGGGATCCCGTGCACCACTTCATTGTCGATCGAGAGGCAGATCACTGAAGGGAACCCGTGATATCCCTTGAAGTTCGAGCTCGCACCTGCAGCCAAGATCTTCCGCTCTGCGGCACTTGCGATCTCTGCACAACTCGCCCCAGGCACCGCAATCTCCTCGACGAGCGCAAGAACGTCCGCGACCACGGCGCCAGCACGACGCATGAGCGCAATTTCCGCCGTCGACTTTCTCGTCACGCCGCTCATCGAAAAGTTATCCCTCGAATCCAACAGCCCGAGCAGCGCGCGTGAGTGTTGCCTGAATCTCTGCGATGTCCCCAACGCCCTCTACGACCTGAAGCCGACCCGCACTTTGATAAATCTCAACGACCTCGTCGAGCGCGCTCAGTTGGTTTGCGAGTCGCGCAGCAACCGTCTCAGGTGCGTCGTCCTTGCGCGTGATGAGAGCCGCGCCACACTTGTCGCAGACGTCCTTGACTGCGGGTGGGCGGCTTTCGACGTGATACGACCGCCCACAGTTCGAGCAGACGCGTCGTCCAGTCAGCCGAGCAGTGAGCACTTCAACGTCAACACGCAGGAGGATCGCGCTGATTTGGCGCGCCAATGGGGCGAAGGCCGCATCAAGGGCTGTAACTTGCGCGGCGTTTCGTGGAAACCCGTCGAGGATCACCCGCGTGGCGGCATCTGGTTTCGCCAGTCGGTCACGAATCATTCCGATCGTAATCTCGTCTGGCACGAGCTTCCCCGCATCGATGTATGCGGCCGCGCTTCGGCCGAGCTCGCTGCCGGCTGCGATCTCTGCGCGGAAGAGGTCGCCCGTGGCCACATGTGCGGCGCCAGTGGCGGTGGCCAGCGCCTCCGCCTGCGTCCCCTTCCCTGCGCCTGGGGCGCCGAGAAGGATCAAAATCACTTGATAAAGCCCTCGTAGTTTCGCATCAACATCTGTGCCTCAAGTTGTTTCATGGTCTCAACCACCACGCTCACGGCAATGAGAAGCCCGGTGCCACCAAGGCTCACACCGAGCCCACCAAGATTGCCGAAGAAGGCTCCGAGGGCGTACGGCGAGACTGCCACGATGCCGAGGAAGACTGAACCAAGCAGTGTGATGCGCGTCACGACCTTGCTCAGATACTCTTCGGTGGGCTTGCCAGGGCGGATGCCAGGGACAAAGCCACCGTTTTTTCGCAGCTGGTCGGCGGTCTCGTCTGGCTTAAACGTGAATGCCGTGTAGAAGTAAGTAAAGGCAACGGTGAGCAAGAAGTAGAAGGGCAGGTAGACAATCTCATTCTGTGGGCCGAGCGTGTTCACGATCCATGTCGCTCCAGCGGCGACCCACTCAACTTCGGAGGCGGTGAAATATCCCGCGATCTGCGCGGGGAAGAGGAGGATGCTCATCGAGAAGATGATCGGAATCACGCCCGCCTGATTCACCTTGAGCGGAAGGAAGGTCCGTCCACCCTGGTAGACGCGATTGCCACGAACGCGGCTTGCGTATTCGACTGGGATGCGGCGCTGACCTTCGGTGATCAGGATGATCGCTGCCACTGCAGCGGCCCCGAGCCCTAGGAACGCGACCAACACCGAGATATCTGGTGATGCAAAGAACTCTTGAATCGCACCGGGGACGCGGCCAATGATTCCCGCGAAGATGATGAAGCTGATGCCATTGCCGATGCCACG
>JBJTVF010000034.1:0-15727 GCA_046081085.1 Candidatus Limnocylindrus sp. | reverse complement strand
GGAGACCGCGTCGAGGGTCCCGAGGATCAACCGCTCTCTTTGGGGCCACGCCGCCTCCTACTGCTCCGCTGCGGACTCAAGTGTGCGCTTCAGTCGCTTCCCTGTGGTGATCGCGCCATCTGAGGCGCTGCTCACCAGTGCGGCGTATTTGGCCCAGACGCCGCCCGTGTACTTGGGCGCAGGTGCTCGCCACGCCGCACGGCGCTTGGCGAGCGTCGCAGGATCAACGTCGAGTCGCAGCTCATGTGCCGCAACATCGATGGTGATCGTGTCGCCCTCTTCAATGAGGGCAATCGGTCCGCCGAGCGCCGCTTCTGGTGCAATGTGCGCGACCATGAAGCCGTGCGTTGCGCCAGAGAAGCGACCGTCGGTGATGAGCGCGACTTGATCGCCAAGCCCTTGGCCAACAAGTGCAGCGGTGACGGCAAGCATCTCGCGCATCCCTGGTCCGCCAACGGGACCTTCGTAGCGAATCACCACCACGTCGCCGGCCTTGACGCTGTTCGCGCGAATCGCCGCGAAGGCGGCCTCTTCACCATTGAAGACGCGCGCGGGACCGCTGTGATGCCGGCGTGAGTGTCCGGCGAGTTTGACGATCGCCCCTTCTGGTGCGAGTGAGCCGCGCAGCACGGTGAGTCCACCGTTTGGCGACATCGGTGCGCTGATCGGGAAGATTACCTTCTGGCCAGGCGTCTCGACTGCACTGCCAGCAATCTCGCCGATGGTTCGTCCATCAACCGTGCGTTCATTGACGTGCAGCAGGTTTGCCGAGACGAGCTCGCGCAAGACAAGGGCGATGCCACCCGCCTTATAGAGGTCGAGTGCTGCATAACTGCCGCCAGGGATGAGATTGCCAATCACTGGCGTCGACTCGCCGAGTCGCTCAAAGGCCTCAATCTCAAGAGGGAGATCAAACTCGCGCGCAATCGCGAGGAGGTGTAGCACGGCGTTCGTTGAGCCTGCGGTTGCACCGACCGCGCGAATCGCATTCTCGAGTGCACGTTCCGTGACGAGTGCGCGTGGCCGCACATCGTCACGCACCAGCTGAACAGCGACCTCGCCGGAGCGTTCCGCCGCCGCGATCTTGTCTGGGTCGGGCGCTGGGATGCCGTTGAGGCCAGCAGGGGAGAGGCCGAGCACTTCCATCGCCATGCTCATCGTGTTTGCGGTGAACTGCCCGCCGCATGCGCCAGGTCCTGGACATGCGGCGTTCTCCAGTGCCCAGAGCTCTTCAGCACTGATCTTCCCGGCGCGGTACGCGCCAACCGCCTCAAAGACGCTCTGCACGGTGACGTCCTTCCCGTTGAAGGAGCCGGGGAGGATCGTGCCGTTGTAGAGGATCAGCCCCGGGATGTTGAGGCGACCGAGCGCCATCGCGGCGCCAGGGCTCGTCTTGTCACAGCCGGTGAGGCAGACGATGCCGTCGAAGCTATGCCCAGCGGCAACAAGCTCAATGGAGTCGGCGATCAGATCGCGCGAGATCAGGGACGCCTTCATCCCTTCGGTGCCCATGGCAACGCCATCTGAGACGGAGATCGTGCTGAACTCCATTGGCGTGCCACCCGCGCGACGGATGCCACGCTTCACCGCGTCCGCGAGCTCGCGCTGGTTGAAGTTGCACGGCATCGTCTCGATCCAGGTGGTTGCCACGCCAATGATCGGCTTGGCGAGATCTTCGTCGGTGAATCCGATCGCCTTCAGCATCGCGCGCGCTGGTGCGCGATCTGGGCCGTCGGTCATGGCGGCGGAGTGCCGTTTCGCCGGGTCACTCGGTCGGTCGTAAGGGTTCTTTGCGCTCACTTCGCCGCCTGCGGCGCCTTGGTGTTCACGGTGCCAGGGTGCGCACGCTCATGCGCCTCGATGTCGGCCGACTTGGAGCGGACGAAGTCGAGCTCGTCGAGCCCCGCGAGAAGCATCTTCTGGGCAAACGGATCGATGGCGAACTTCACGGCCGCGCCGCTCGGCGTGGTCAGCGTTGCGCTCGCAAGATCAACGCTCGCCTGCGCCGCGTCACCACCGCGCGCGGACTCCATGAGTTGTGCATGCAGCGCCGCATCCACAACGATCGGCAAGATGCCGTTCTTGAGGGCGTTGTTCTTGAAGATGTCCGCGAAGCTCGTGGAGATGATCGCCTTGATGCCAAACGCATCGAGCGCCCACGGCGCGTGTTCGCGGCTTGAACCGGTGCCGAAGTTGTCGCCCGCGACAAGGATGCTGCGCCCCGCGAAGCGTGGGTCGTCAAGGACGAACGGCGGCGTCTTCTTGCTGCCGTCTTCGTTGAAGCGCCAATCGTGGAAGAGGGCGTCGGCGAGTCCAGACTTGACGACCACCTTCAAGTAGCGCGCGGGGACGATCTGATCCGTGTCCACATTCTCCGCAGGGAGCGGAATGAGGGCGCTGCTGAAGCGCTCGACCTTTGGCGCTGCCATCAGGCGAGTGTCCGCGGGTCGGTGATGCGACCATTCAGCGCCGTTGCGGCGGCGGTGAGTGGTGAAGCGAGGAAGGTGCGGCCCCCCTTCCCTTGGCGACCCTCAAAGTTGCGGTTGGAGGTACTGATCGCGTATTCGCCTGGTGCGAGCTGATCGCCATTCATGGCAATGCACATGGAGCAGCCCGCTTCGCGCCAATCGGCGCCAGCGTCGCGGAAGATCGTGTCGAGCCCTTCGCGTTCCGCCTGGCGCTTCACGTCAGCGGAGCCAGGCACCACCATGACGCGCACGCCGCTCGCCACGCGCTTCCCCTTGAAGACGTTCGCGGCGGTGCGCAGATCGCTGATGCGGCCGTTGGTGCAGCTCCCAATAAAGACGGTGTTCACCGGTTGATTTAAGATGCTCTGTCCCGCGGTGAGATCCATGTACTCAAGGGCGCGCGTGAGCGCACGCGCACTTGCAGGATCTTGCTCAACCGCTGGGTCTGGAACACTGCCGCTGATCGGCAGGCCCATTCCAGGGTTCGTTCCATAGGTGACCATCGGCTCAAGCGTGTTCGCATCGATCACGATCTCTTTGTCATACGTTGCGCCAGGGTCGCTCGGCAGCTGCTTCCAGCGCGCCACCGCTTCGTCCCACGCCGCACCTTGAGGCGCGTGTGGTCGTCCCTTCAGGTAGGCGAAGGTGGTCTCATCGGGTGCCACCAGGCCGGCGCGCGCGCCACCCTCGATGCTCATGTTGCAGATCGTCATGCGCTCTTCCATCGAGAGCGAACGGATCGCTTCGCCGGCATATTCAAAGACGTGACCGGTGCCGCCGCCGACGCCGATGCGCGCGATCAGCGCGAGGATGATGTCCTTTGCGGAGACGCCCTTCTGCAGCTTTCCGTCAACGCGAACGAGGTAGGTCTTGGGCGTGCGCTGGAGCAGACACTGTGTGGCGAGCACCATCTCAACCTCGCTCGTGCCGATACCAAACGCGAGCGCACCAAACGCACCGTGTGTGGCGGTGTGCGAATCACCGCAGACGATCGTCGCGCCAGGTTGGGTGAGTCCGAGTTCGGGCCCAATGACGTGGACGATCCCCTGATTCGGGGACTCCCAGCCGTGGAGGGGAATCCCAAACTCGTTGCAGTTGGTCTCGAGTTGCTTAACCTGCGCTGCTGCCATCTCGTCGGCGATCGGCAGGTTGCGTGGCGTGGTCGGGATGGAGTGGTCGGCAGTGGCGACCGTCTTGTCAGGTCGACGCACCGTCAGTCCGCGCGCTCGTAGTCCGGTGAATGCCTGCGGGCTGGTCACCTCGTGGATCAGGTGCAGGTCGATCGCGAGGATGGCGGGTGCCCCCGCGTCTTGGCTCACCACATGCTGATCCCAGATCTTTTGGACGATCGTTTTCGCCATGCATCGAGCGTACCAGAGCGGTGCGGCGCCCCAGTGTGGCAGTGGCGTGCGAGAATCTGCCAATGACCACGGCACCGCGCACCCCCGACCCGCTGGCCGTCCTCGCAAAAACTCGACTACTCCCCGCAGTGAGTCCCTTGGATGGCGGTGTGGTGGACGCATGGGCTGATGCCTGCATGGAACATGGTGTTCCAGCGCTTGAGCTGCTCCTCCGCGGGGACGGTTCCGAGCGAGCGGCATACGACACGATCGCCCGTCTTTCGCGTTCTCATCCGCAGCTTGCGGTTGGCGTGGGGACCGTGTTTGACGCGACGACTGCTCAGCGAGCCTGCGACGCGGGCGCTCGGATCGTCGTTTCGCCGATCACGGATCCAGCGACGGGTGGCACGTGCGCTGCGGCCGGCGTTGACTGGCTCCCCGGCGCATTCACCCCCACGGAGATCGCACTTGCAGAACGCTCGGGGGCATCGCAGGTGAAGCTCTTCCCAGCGATGGCGATTGACGCCCCTGCCTTCCTGCGCTCATACCTCGCGACGAAGCCCTCCTCACGGATCATCCCCACCAACATCTCTCTCGAGGAGATCCCTGCACTCGTCGCCGCTGGGGCCGCAGGCTTCGGCGTGGGGGAGCGGCTCCTCGCTGGGGCGGACCCACGCAGCGCCCGCGCGATCGGCGAGCGTCTTCACGCCGCCCTCTCTGTTGCCGGTGGAGGCGCGTACTAGCCTCACCATGCACCCCTCTGGTAGGCTGCACCTCTAATGAAGACGAATCGCGCACTCCAGGTTGTATCCACGGGTGCCGGTTTCGTACGCCTTGATCTGGCGCTCGGCAGCGAGATTGCGCTCGTCGAGCTCCTTATTCAGCCCAGGCGGGGCTGAGGAGACCAACGGGTCGCGCGAAGAACGCACCGAAGGGAACTCAGGACCCCCGCCAGTGAGGCGGGGGTTTCTTGTTCGTAGAGAGGAGTTGAGATGACGCAAGCGAAGCATGTGCCAGGCGCGGGATCAAGCGCGGCACTCGCCACGGAGCGCGCGCGCAAAGAGATGCTTCGTGATGCGCGCATTGAACGACGCGGCGGGCCACGCCCACGCATTGGCGCCGATGCACTCTGCGAAGCACTCCTCCTTCAGGGGAGCACCTCCATCTGGGGCTATCCCGGCGGCGTGATCCTTCCCCTCTATGACGTGCTCGCTGATCACCCTGGGCTTCGTCACATCCTGGTGCGCCATGAGCAGGCGGCGGCACATGCCGCTGATGGGTATGCACGCGCATCTGGGAAGGTCGGCGTCTGTCTTGGAACGTCGGGTCCGGGTGCGACCAATCTTGTGACGGGAATCGGCACCTCCATGCTGGACTCCGTTCCAGTCGTTGCAATCACCGGCAACGTCCCTGGCGTCCTGCTTGGGAAAGACGCCTTCCAAGAGATTGACATCACCGGCATCACGCTCCCAATGACCAAGCACAACTATCTCGTGCGTCGCGCGGATGAGATCCCGCATGTCATTGCAGAGGCCTTCCATATCGCGCGCAGCGGACGGCCCGGTCCCGTGCATGTGGACATCACCAAAGATGCGCTGATGGGCGAGACGAGTGCACCGCATCCAACGCAAGGTGAGGTGGAGGCTGGCCTCCCTGGATATCGTCCGAAGTTGGATGGAAATGCGCGACAGATCAAACTGCTTGCCGAAGCGATTGCCGCCGCCAAGCGACCCCTCATCCTCGCCGGCCACGGTGTGCTCATCGCACAGGGAGAGCGCGAACTGCTCGAACTTGCGCGCCAGGCGCAGATTCCAATTGCTTGGACGCTGCTTGGCATTGGCGTGGTTGATGAGAGCGATCCACTCGCATACGGATACATGGGGATGCATGGATGGAAGCATGTGAATCGCGCCATCCAGTCGTCTGACCTGCTCATTGGGATCGGCATGCGCTATGACGATCGTGTCACCGGAAACGTGCGCACGTTTGCCCCTTCCGCGAAGATCGTGCACATTGATATCGATCCCGCCGAGATCGGCAAGAACGTGGTCGCTGACATTCCAATTGTCGGCGACGCAAAGCGCGTCCTTGAGGCCCTCCTGCCGGTGACAAAATCTGTAGACCCCGCCTCTCGTTCGGAGTATTTCACCGAGCTCGCTGCGTGGCGGAAAGAGAGCGAGAGCTCCGCGTGGCACGGCTCTGGCGGGTGGCGTGAAGGCGTCCTCTCGGCGGATTTTGTGGTGGAGCGCATTGCCGCAGGGTCCGGCTACGACGCAAACCTGACCGCCGACGTGGGACAGAATCAGATGTGGGTGGCGCGATACGGCGGCTTCAAGCGTCCGAACTCGCACCTCTCGTCTGGTGGCCTTGGCACGATGGGCTTCGCCCTCCCCGCGGCGATGGGGGCGGCGATCGGCACGCCAGGGAAGACGTCGTGGGCGGTCGCTGGCGATGGCGGGTTCCAAATGACGCTGCAAGAGTTGGCCACCATTGTGCAGGAGCGCATCCCTGTGAAGATTGCGCTGATGGACAACAAGAAGCTCGGCATGATCCGTCAGTGGCAGGAGATTGTCTATGCCGGTAACTACCACTCGGAACAACTCGCCGGACCCGACTATTTGAAGCTCTGCGAGGCGTACGGGCTCCCTGCGTGGAAGGTTTCCAAGCCCGAAGAGGTCGACGCCGCCGTCGCCGCGGCACTTGCGGCGGACGGGCCGGCGCTGATCTGGTTCGAGATCGCCGAGCGACAGAACGTGTATCCAATGATGCCGGCGGGGAAGGGGCTCTCCGATCTGATTGATAAGTGGGGCGACGATGGGGAAGATGTCACCGAGGGATCGAGCGGCCCGCGCGTTGACCCAACCGATCCGAGCGCAGCGAAGGGTGGCACAGCGTGAGCGGCGCGCCTAACAGCGGAACGGGCACCGCCCCCGCCCGCGCCCTTCCGGGTTCTGGTGACGCACGTCGCCATCTGATCGTGGCGATCGTGAACAACCGTCCCGGTGTGCTGAATCGCGTGGCGAGCCTGATGCGTGCTCGCAACTTCAACATCGAATCACTCGCCGTCTCCGCGACCGAGCGAAGCGATACGTCGCGCATGACGTTGACGATCGTCGGCGACGAGGTGCACGTGGAACAGGCGACGAAGCAGCTCTACAAACTGATTGATGTCCTCAAGGTGCAGGATGTGACCGACGAGGCGATCGTCGAGCACGAACTGGCCCTGATCAAGGTCCGCGTCAACGGGAAGAGCCGCCCTGAGGTCGTGAGCATCGCCGAGATGCATCGCGGCCGGGTGGTGGACCTGAGCGACGATGCGGTGATCGTGGAGATCGTGGGTGAGCCCAGCGAGGTGGATCGTGTGGTCGAACTCCTCCGGGAGCTCGGAATCAAGGAGCTGGTGCGAACTGGCTCAGTAGTGATGTCCCGCGGCAGCGGGTCAATTGAGGAGCAGGTGAAGCGATGAGTTTCAAGATGTACTACAGCGCTGAAGCACCGTTCACGAGCATCGAGAAGCAGCAGATTGCGGTTGTTGGCTATGGGAGCCAGGGCCATGCGCATGCGAAGAACCTGAAGGAGTCGGGGCTCAACGTGACCGTGGCACTTCCCGAAGGCTCAAAGAGCCGCGCCGTTGCACAGGCGGACGGCTTTGAGGTGATGACCGCCGCGGAGGCGGCGAAGCGCGCCGATGTGATCATGATCGCGATCCCAGATACGGCGCAGAAGAAGATGTACGAGGCAGAGATTGCGCCGAACATCAAGCCGGGCGCGCTCCTCCTCTTCGCGCACGGGTTCAACATCCACTTCAAGCGCATCACGCCAGCAGAAGGAATAGACGTTGGCATGGTCGCGCCGAAGGGACCAGGCCACCTCGTTCGCTCGGTCTATGTCTCTGGCGGCGGTGTCCCTGCACTCTTTGCGGTGCATCAGGACGCAACAGGGACGGCGCGTGCGCGCACGATGGCGTACGCCAGCGGTCTCGGCTGCACGCGCGCGGGGATCATGGAGACCACATTCAAGGACGAGACGGAGAGCGACCTCTTCGGTGAGCAGGCGGTGCTCTGCGGGGGTACCGCGGAGCTGGTGAAGAGCGCGTGGGAGACGCTTGTCGAAGCTGGCTACGATCCGCAGCTTGCGTACTTTGAGACGATGCACGAGCTGAAGTTGATCGTAGATCTCATGTACCGCGGCGGTCTCGACTTCATGCGCTTCTCAATTTCCGACACTGCGGAGTACGGCGACTATGTCTCCGGACCACGCATCATTGACGCGTCGGTCAAGGCGCGCATGAAAGAGGTGCTCAAGGAGATTCAGGACGGCACGTTCGCCAAGGGCTGGATCGCGGAGGACGAGGCGGGTCGACCGAACTACAAGAAGTTGCGCGCCGCAAACTCCGGGCACCCAATCGAGAAGGTTGGCCGAGAGCTTCGTCGCCATATGACCTTCCTCAATCCCGTTGAGGTCGACATTGATGGTGCACAGGGTGCTGCGGAGAAGAGCGCCGCCAAGTGAACGGCGCACCTGGACCCGGCGTTGCCACTGGTGCGGTTCGCATCTTCGACACGACGCTGCGCGACGGAGAACAGGCGCCAGGCGCCGGTCTCACGGTTGCAGAGAAGCTTGAGGTTGCACGTCAGCTCGCCAAGCTCAAGGTAGATGTTATCGAGGCTGGCTTTCCCGCCGCCTCCGAAGGCGATTTTGAGGCGGTGCGTCAGATCGCCGAGTCAACCAAGGGGATCGGCATTGCTGCGCTCTCGCGCTGTAAAGACGGCGACCCGCAGCGAGCGATTGATGCGATCAAGGTTTCGGACCGACCGCACTTGCACCTCTTCATTGCAACATCAGATATCCACCTCACACACAAGTTGCGCACCACGCGCGAGGCGGCGCTTGCGGAGGCGGTCAAGTGGGTGAAGTACGCGCGTGAGCGACTCGGTCGCGATGCTGAAGTGGAGTTCTCCGCCGAAGACGCGAGCCGCACGGATTACGACTACTTGATGCAGGTGTACGAGGCGGTGGTGGGCGCAGGTGCCTCCACGGTCAACATCCCAGACACCGTGGGTTACGCCATCCCCTCTGAGTATGCTGCGCTCACCAAGCGCGTCGTTGATCTCGTCGGTCGCGATGCCACCATCAGCGTGCACTGCCATAACGACCTCGGCCTCGCCACCGCGAATACGCTTGCCGCCGTCCAGGCAGGGGCGCGCCAAGTGGAGGTCACGATCAACGGACTTGGCGAGCGCGCGGGGAACGCCTCGCTCGAAGAGGTTGTCATGGCGCTGCGCACGCGACCGGGTCAGTTTGACTCGCACGACATCCACGTCCAGACGGAACAGCTCACCGCTGCGAGTCGCTTGGTGAGTTATCTCACCGGATTCGCCGTGCAACCGAACAAGGCGATCGTTGGCGCAAACGCGTTCGCGCATGAATCGGGGATCCATCAGGACGGCGTGCTGAAGAACCCGCTCACCTACGAGATCATGACGCCGCAGTCGGTTGGCCTCCTCGGGTCGTCACTAACGATCGGCAAGCTCTCCGGTCGACGCGGACTCCAGGCGAAGCTCACCGAGCTCGGGCACGACCTCACGGGCGAGGCGCTCGATGCGCTCTATCGCGAAGCGATCGCACTGGCGGACATCAAGAAGGAGCTCACCGACGCCGACCTGATCGCACTCGTGGATAAGCGTGCCGCCACAGGGAGCGCGGCAACGATTGAACTGCTCGACTGGAGCGTTGCCTCTTCGCGAGGTGGCGGCTCGTCTGGTCGCGTGGAGGTGCGCATCAACGGGGAGGGGCGGAAGGCCGAGGCTACCGGCAACGGCCCCGTGGATGCGCTTTATGAGGCGATCGACCTTGCCATCGAACCGTCACTCGGGTGGCGACCAAATTTGTCTGAGTACGAGATTCGTGCCGTCTCCGAAGGTGAAGATGCACAGGGACAGGTCTCCGTGAAGTGCCGCCGATCGGTGGATGTTGACGCGGCGGGTAAGCCGCTTCCTGACACACGGATCGTTAGCGGACAGGGGCTGAGCACCAACATTATTGATGCATCGGTCGTGGCGTACATCACCGCGGCGAACAAGCTCGCGGCGATCTCCTCTGGCGCGCCGAGTGCCCCCACGAAGGGCTCGCGGGAGGCGATGCAGTGAGCATCCTCACTGAACAGGAGACTCTCGCGCAGCGTGCGCGGAGTGGTGAGTACGACCACCTGATCGTCACTGCCCCTGGGGATGGCGTGGGGCCAGACGTGGTTGCGGCGGCGCGGCGCGTTCTTGATGCCGCAGGTAGTCGCTTCGGATTCCGCATCCAGTGGCAGGAGATCGCCGCGGGCGGGTGCGCGATCGATGCGCACGGCGTGGCGATTCGCGAAGAGGATCTGCAGGTTGCGGATCGCGCAGACGCAATCTTTCTCGGCGCCGTGGGCGGACCAAAGTGGGACAACCCGAATGCAAGCGTCCGACCAGAACAGGCGCTCTTTGCGCTGCGCACGCGCTACGAACTCTTCGCCAACCTCCGCCCCGTCACCATCCTCCCCGAACTTTACGACGCATCTCCACTCAAGTCGGAACGACTGGTTGGCGTCAACCTGATGATGGTGCGCGAACTGACTGGCGGCCTCTACTTCGGCAAGCCGTCTGGCGAAGAGGTAACGCCGAGCGGTCGACGCGCCGTGGACACACTCCCGTATCACGAGGATGAGATTCGCCGCATCGCGGTGATCGCCTTCGAACTCGCGCGCGCGCGCAGTAAGCGCCTCGCATCCATCGACAAGGCGAACGTCCTCGCCACGAGCCGACTCTGGCGCAAGGTGGTCACCGAGGTGGGCGCCGAGTATCCCGACGTGAAGCTGGAGCACCGCCTCGTAGACTCCACGGCGATGCTCCTCGCCACCTGGCCTGCGACGCTCGACGTGATCGTCACCGAGAATCTCTTCGGCGACATCCTCTCCGACGAAGCGGCGGTTCTCGCGGGTTCGCTTGGGATGCTCCCCTCGGCGTCGCTCGGCACCAAGCGCACCGCACACGGCACCTTCGGGCTCTACGAGCCGATCCACGGTTCGGCGCCGGACATTGCCGGCAAGAATCTGGCGAATCCGATCGGCACGATTCTCTCCGGCGCCATGATGTTGCGCGAGTCGCTCGGTCACGCCGACGCCGCAGACGCGGTTGAGGCGGCAGTCGCCGCCGCGATTCGCGCGGGTGCACGAACCGCCGATCTTGCAGGCGGCGCAGATGCTGCGGCGCTGAAGGCGGCCAGCCTGACGCTTGTGGGCACGCGCGAGGCAACAGATCTCATTGTCGAGCAGGTGCTGAACGCCAAGGGAGGTGCGCGATGAGCGGTGCAGCGGGCGGTGAAAAGGAGCCGGTCCTCCTCTACGACACCACCCTTCGCGATGGAGCGCAGCGTGAAGGTCTCGTCCTCTCACTCCAAGACAAGCTGCGCATTGCCCGTGCCCTCGATGAGTTCGGCATGCCAGCGATCGAGGGGGGCTGGCCAGGTTCAAATCCGAAGGACATCGAGTTCTTTGCGGCCGCGAAGAAGATTCGCTGGGAGCGGGCCAAGCTCGCCGCATTCGGTAGCACGCGCCACAAATCCAACCGGCCAGAGAGCGACCCGAACTTGAATGCACTCCTGGACGCGGAGACACCGATCGTCACCATCTTCGGGAAGAGCTGGACGTTGCACGTGGATGAGGTGATTGAGGCGACGCGCGCAGAAAATCTCGCCATGATCGCCGAGAGCATTGGCTATGTTGCTGAGCGAGGACGCGAGCTGGTGTACGACGCGGAGCACTTCTTTGACGGGTATGAGGCCGATTCCGCCTACGCGCTGGATACCCTGCGCGCGGCGCGCGACGCGGGCGCGTCGACGCTGGTGCTCTGCGATACGAACGGCGGAACCCTGACCAACCGCATGAGTGAGATCGTGCGCGATGTGCGCGCGAAGTTGGCCGCGGACAAGGGTGCCCGAGACGTGGTCTGGGGAATCCACTCACATAACGATGCCGAGCTTGCCGTTGCGAATGCCCTCGCGGCGGTTGATGCGGGTGTGCGTCACGTCCAGGCCACCATCAACGGATACGGAGAGCGTGCAGGGAACGCGAACATGGTCTCCCTCATGGCAAACCTGGCCCTCAAGAGCGAGCACAAGGTGGCGGGTGCAGATCGGCTCACCGATCTCTCCACGCTCTCGCACGAGGTCGCAGAGATCGCGAACCTGGCGCCAGATGATCACCAGCCGTACGTCGGACGCTCTGCGTTCGCGCACAAGGGTGGCGTGCACGGCGCGGCCCAGGTCAAGACGCCACGCGCCTATCAGCACATTGACCCCGCTCTGGTTGGGAATCGAGGTCGCCTGGTTGTCTCAGAGCTTGGCGGGAAGGCGAACACGGGGAGCCGTGCCGCAGAGCTTGGCGTTGAGCTCGCGCACTCTGGCCTTGACTCAAAGAGACTCTCCGCGCTCGTCAAGGAGATGGAGGCGGGCGGCGCGAGTTACGAAGGTGCGGAAGCATCTTTTGAACTGCTCGTTGAACGCCACAAGCCCGACTATGCCGCGCCATTCAAGATCATGGACTTCACCGTGATCGTGGAACAGCGCGAGGCGAGCGCATCTCGCGCGCAGGCTACGGTGCGGGTACAAGTTGGCGACGAGGACCTGCACACCGCCTCCGATGGGAACGGCCCCGTGAACGCGCTCGACCGCGCGCTGCGCAAGGGGCTTGGTGCCTTCTATCCGCAGTTGGATGCGGTACATCTTGTGGACTACAAGGTACGCATCCTTGATGGCGAGTCCGCCACAGGCGCGAAGACGCGCGTGGTCATTGAATCGGTTGCTGGTGGCAACGCCTGGTCCACCATGGGCGTGGGCGAGAACATCATCTCAGCATCCGCGCTCGCCCTCGCAGATTCGTTGGAGTATGCGCTGCTGAAGGGTGACGCCGCAGTCGCGCGCCGATCTGAGCGCAACGTCCCTGGCTCACGCTAATGGGCGAGAGCGTCCGCGTTGCGTATTCTGGTGAGCCGGGCGCGTTCGCAGAGGATGCACTCATCGCCTACTTTGGTGAGGCAGCGACACGTCTCTCCGTTGGATCATTCGGCGAGGTTCGCGAGGCGCTCCTCAACGGACGCGCCGAGTTCGGCATCCTTCCGATTGAGAACTTGGTGAACGGCACCGTTCGAGAAACGCTCGACTTGGTCCGCGACGGCGCGCTTGAGATTGTGGGGGAGTCAGTAGTTCCCGTTAACCTGGTCCTCGCTGCGCTCCCAGGTGTCTCCATTGACGAAG
This sequence comes from Candidatus Limnocylindrus sp., assembly GCA_046081085.1. Lineage (GTDB taxonomy): Bacteria > Chloroflexota > Limnocylindria > Limnocylindrales > Limnocylindraceae > Limnocylindrus. The sequence continues at coordinate 2,634 of JBJTVF010000034.1, read as the reverse complement.
TGACGCGCGTCTACAGCCACGCCCAGGCACTCGCACAATCTGAGCCTTTCTTGCGCACGCGAGCGTGGCAACTCCTCTCCACATACAACACGGCGGGAGCGGGCGCTTCAATCCGTGATCGGAGCGAGCGCGATGCAGCCGCAGTCCTCTCTCCTCGTGCGGCGAAGTTGTACGGTCTGGTGGAACTTGCGAGTGGCATCGAGCGCGACCCAGGGAACCGCACGCGCTTCTGGGTGCTGCGCCCCACAGGGAGTACGGCCGAACTGAGCGCGCGCACCGGTGCGCCGCGCACCACCCTCTTGGTGGGCGTTCGAAATGAGCCAGGGACGCTGCTCGCCGTGCTGCAAAGGTTTGCGGCGGCTGGCGTGAATATCAGCAAACTTGAGTCGCGACCGAGCCAAGGGGGCGACTGGGAGTACATCTTCTGGATGGATCTGGACGCTGGAGTCAACGAACCTGCACTCCAAGGTGCGCTGCGGGAACTGAAGGCGGTTACGAGCGAACTGCGCATCTTGGGGAGTTATCCGCGCGGCGCAGCGCTCTAGGTGGCCGCACGGCTCCGCTAGACTCCGAGCATGAAGTCACAGAAGATCTTGGTCGCCGGCTCCTGGGAGGAGTCGCCGCATCCACATGAGATCCGCTCTCCGTTTGATGGGCGCGTGGTGGGGAGCACCTTCCTGGCAAGTCTCGAGCAGATGGAACGCGCGGTGATTGGCGCGCAAGTTGGATTCGAGCGAATGCGTGCGCTCGGCGCATGGGAGCGATCCGAGATTCTGCGCAAGACCGCCTCTGGGATTAGCGCGCGCAGGGAAGATCTTGCCGGGCTCCTCTCCGCTGAGGCGGGGAAGCCGATCCGCGACGCACGCGCCGAGATTGATCGTGGCGCGCTCACCTTCCGCCTCGCCGCCGAAGAGGCGGAGCGGATGATCGGTGAGACGATCCCGCTCGACCTTGCCCCCGCAAGCAAGGGACGCCTCGGCATCACGCGTCGCTTCCCGGTCGGCCCGGTGCTCGGTATCAGTCCCTTCAACTTCCCGTTGAACCTCGCCGCACACAAGGTGGCGCCCGCGATCGCTGCCGGTTGCAGCATCGTCCTGAAGCCACCTTCAGCGGACCCGCTGATCATGTTGAAGGTTGCGGAGATCATGACGGAGGCGGGTCTCCCAGAAGGTGCGCTCAGTGTCATCCCAACCGCGCGCGACGTTGCGGACAAACTCGTTGACGACGAACGCTTCCGCCTCCTCTCGTTTACCGGCTCTCCCGAGATCGGCTGGAAGATGAAGGCGCGCGCAGGGAAGCGACGCGTCCTACTCGAGCTTGGTGGCAATGCCGCCTGCATTGTGGACGCGAGTGCCGATCTTGACTGGGCGGTGAAGCGCGCACTCGTCGGTGCCTTCGCCTACGCCGGGCAGGTCTGCATCAGCGTGCAGCGCATCTTCATCCATGAGTCAATCGCTGAAGCGTTTGAATCGCGATTCGCTGCGGGCGCCGCACAGTTGAAGGTGGGCGACCCGGCCGATGAGGGAACCGATGTTGGACCACTCATTGATGACGGCGCGGCGAAGCGCACCCAAGAGTGGATCGCCGAGGCGGTCGCCGCGGGGGCGCGGGTCGTCTCGGGTGGTGCACCGGTGAAGGCGAGTGAGCCACGCCTCTTCGCGCCAACCATCCTCACCAACGTGCCGCGCAGCGCGCGCATCTGCAGTGACGAAGCCTTTGCCCCTGTGGTGATCCTTGAGCGCTACAGCGACTTCGCCAAGGTGATCGCGTCAGTCAACGAGAGCCGCTTCGGCTTGCAGTGCGGCCTCTTCAGCAACGACCTTGCCCATGTGCGCACCGCGTTTGACCATCTAGAAGTGGGCGGCGTGATTGTGAATGATGTCCCTACCTATCGCATCGACAACATGCCGTACGGCGGCGTGAAAGAGTCGGGTCTCGGCCGCGAAGGGATCCGGTGGTCAATCGAAGAGATGACGGAACTCCGCCTTCTCGTCCTCGCCGATCCTCAGTAAGCGCGCGCAGCGCCCTAGGTTGAGAGTTCATCAGGCGCGTCGGAGGAGAGGCGTTCAAGTACCTCCTCCACTCGACGCACCGCGCGACGTTGGCGTTTGCGGGCATCTCGGACTGCCTCGTATGCTTCATCGCTCAACGTTGCAACACTCCCTGTGATCAGCACTTCGCGATCGCCGCGCGGGGTCGCGTCCACTTCACCCTCGCGCTCCACGTGCGTCTCCTTACGTGCTGCCGGGCGCGACGTCGGGCCTGATGCCGATCCGGGGAGTGCCGCGCGACCGAGTAGCGCAGCGATCGCACGCACCGCCTCTACAGGCGCGGCCTCACCCTGCGCTGCCTGAGGCGTACTCAGTGCAGGAGGGAGCGGCACGCGTGTGCGCTTGGCTCGTGATGCATCGCTCATCGTCGTATTCTCGCCGATCCTTGGAGCGACTGCGAGGTAGTTGGACCACTGGTCAGTGATACGCTCGTTCCATGTCCGTCGAGAGCATTGCTCGGTCCCTCGCCTTCATCAACTGGGTGGTGCTTGTGGCCCTCGCCGTTGGCTCACTGGCGGCGCTCCTCCTGCTGACTCACCGCGCAGAGTCCACGCGTGGGTATCGTGGATTCACCGTGTTCGCC
>JBJTVF010000033.1:0-3677 GCA_046081085.1 Candidatus Limnocylindrus sp. | reverse complement strand
CAGCGGCATGAAACTCACGCTCCTTCAGCCGTGGGAAGAGATCGAAGACCTTCTTGAAGTCGGCCTGTACGTCGGCTCCCGGCTTGCGTAGGAAGGCACCCATCTCAAGGTTCTCGCGAACTGACATTCGCGTAAAGACCCGGCGCCCCTCCGGACTGTGCCCTACGCCGAGTCGCACGATCTCGTGCGCAGCCGCACTCTCGATGTTCTTCCCATTCAGCGTGATGCTGCCCGAACGTGCGCGCTCCAACCCGGAGATCGTCCGCAACGTGGTGGTCTTCCCTGCGCCATTGGAGCCGATGAGCGTCACGATCTCGCCTTCCTCGACCTTGAGCTAGACGCCGCGCAGCGCGTGCACCGCTCCGTAGTACGTGTGTACGTCCTTCAACTCAAGCAGCGACATTGTGTGCTCCTCTCAGTGCCCACTCGCGGCGCCGCGACCAAGGTACGCCTCGATCACCTGCGGATTGCTTCGAATCTCCGCGGGGAGGCCTTCAGCGATCTTCTCTCCGTGATCGAGGACCGTGATGCGATCCGAGATGCCCATCACCACGCGCATGTCGTGCTCGATGAGCAAGATGGTGATGTTGCGTTCATCGCGAATCCGGCGGATGAGTGCCGTCATTTCAGCAGTCTCCTTTGGGTTCATTCCCGCCGCCGGCTCGTCAAGGAGCAGCAGCTCTGGCCGTCCCGCGAGCGCGCGTGCGATCTCGAGGAGGCGCTGCTTGCCGTACGGAAGTGCCGATGCGAGCGTGTTCTCCTCTCCAGCGAGCCCAACGAAGGCAAGTAGTTCGCGTGCCTCGCGCTCAGCGTTCGCCTCTTCGGTGCGGGTAGGCCGTGACTGGAAGATTGTGCCGAGAAACCCAGATCGTAGGTGCACGTGCGCGCCGACGAGGATGTTCTCCAATGCGGTCATCTTCTTGTACAGACGAATGTTCTGGAACGTACGCGCGAGGCCTGCCTCCACCATGTCGTTCGGTCGCGCGGGTCGAGTGATCCCGAATCGCTTGATGAGTCGCACGTACCACAGCGGTCGCACGATCGTAAGCAGAAGCGCCGTCACGAATCCGAGCATCGCGATCACGACAGAGAGGACGCCTTCGTAGAAGCCCTCAACACCTCCGACGACAAACAGGAAGTAGGCAACTGCGCCGATCATCGGGATGATTGGCGCGAGCAAGAGGAGCGGCTCGCGGCTTGCGCCAGTCGGCGGGGAGATGAGACGCTTCCCGTTGAGTTCAACGTGACCTTCCGTGGGCGCATAAATCCCTGCAATCACGTTGAAGAGCGTGGTCTTCCCAGCACCATTCGGACCGATGATCGCAGCGATCATGCCACGGGGAATCTCGAAGTCGACCTTGTTCACGGCAACGAGTCCACCGAATCGACGGGTGACGGCACTCGCCCTCAGCACCACATCGGAGCGTGACTCGCGGCTCACTTGCCTGCTCCCACTGAGTCCTTGAAGATGCGCATCCGACGCTTCGCAGGGAAGATCCCCTGAGGGCGCTTGAGCATCATCAGCACGAGCACGACACCGTAGAGGACGTACTGGAACTCGAGGAAGTCAATCTCCTGGAGCACCGGAATGTTGAAGTTGTCGATGAGCGTGTTGAGCTGCTTCAGGAAGATGCTCTGCACGAGGTAGATCACGAACGCGCCAGCGGCAACGCCGACCGGGTTACCCATCCCGCCGAGGACGACGGCCGCGACAGCCGAGATGGAGACAACGAACTTGAACTGATCAGGGGCAACGATTGTCAGCTTTGCCGCATTGAAGACGCCAACGAACCCGGCAATCGCAGCGCCGACGGCAAAGGCCTGCAGCTTGGAGATCACCGTGTTGACGCCCGAAGACTCCGCAGCGAGCTCGTCCTCGCGCACCGCATCCCAGGCGCGGCCGATGCGACTGTCTTGCAACCGGAAGACCACGACCATTGTCACGGCGACCATCACCATCATCAGGACATAGAAAGGCCACGGATTGATCAGCGTGAACTCGAGGATGCCGGGGATCACCGGCTTGTCGACGCCACCGAGACCGTTCGTCCCGCCGGTGAAGGGATCCGAGTTGAGCAACACGATCGGGACAATCTCGCCGAAGCCGAGCGTGACGATCGCGAGGTAGTCGCCGCGCAATCGCAGCGTCGGAGCACCGAGGAAGATGCCGAACATGGCGCCGATGATTGCGCCGACGATGAGCATTGGCCAGAAGGGGAGGTGGATGTCGAAGAAGGGTGAGGCGACAATTGCATAGGTGTATCCGCCGAGCGCGAAGAATGCCGCATAACCGAGGTCGAGCAGTCCAGCGAAACCGATCACCACGTTGAGCCCGACGGCCAAGAGCGCATAGATCCCTGCGATGGTGAACGCATTAACCCAGGCGTTCATCGACTGGAGGTCGCCAAGCGGTGGGATCCTGCTGATGAGCGGCAAGGCCACTCCGATGACGACCACCGCCACGAGCACGCCGAGCGAACGGTGCTGCGCGAAGTACGCGTTGGACCGCGCGCGCAGCGGCGCGAAGCGGGCGAGCAGCGCACTCATGCGCGATCACCCGTATGCGAGCCGAGCAGGCCGGTTGGTCGGAAGACGAGGATGATCACGAGGAGTGAGAAGACGATCGCGCTCCCCCATCGGCCAAATCCGAATGCGGCGGCGGCCACTTCGATGAAGGCGATCAAGAAGCCTCCGAGCGCCGCACCCGCGGTGTTGCCGATCCCTCCGAGCACGGCGGCAGTGAACGCCTTAAGTCCCGACTGGAATCCGAGGGTGAACGTGGTGTTGCCGTAGTAGAGGCCATGGATGACCCCCGCGGCTCCGGCGAGCCCCGATCCGATAAGGAAGGTGATCATGATCGTGCGATTGATGTCTACTCCCATCAGGGACGAGGCGTCGCGGTCCATCGCCGTGGTCCGCATTGCTCGGCCTGTTCGTGTGCGCGCGATAAAGAGCTGGAGGACGAGCATCAGAAGGATCGCCGATCCGATCACGAAGAGATTGAGGAATGGGACTCGGCTCTCACCAAGCATGAACACCCACTGGGTTGGAAACAGTTGCGGCACGTTTGTGATGTACGGCCCAACGAAGAACTGGATGATGTTCTGGAGGATAAAGCTGACACCGATTGCGGTGATGAGCGGCGCAAGCTTTGGCGCATGCCGCAAGGGCTTGTAGGCGAGGCGCTCGATCAGCGCGCCGACAAGCGCCATGATCACAATCGTGACCAGAAAGAGGATCACAAGGCTGATCACGAGTGTCGGAATGTCAGTGATCGCACCCGATTGGCCGAGGAGCGTGGTGCTGACGCCAATCGAAACGAACGTCGCGACCATGAAGACATCGCCGTGGGCGAAATTGATGAGTTCAATGATCCCGTAGACCATCGTGTATCCGAGCGCGACAAGCGCGTAGATCGCGCCGAGGGTCATGGCGTTGAGGAATTGATCGAAGCCAAGGAGCCCCAGCATGAGCGCCAGGAACCCGGTGATCACCGCAGGGATGAAGAGCTGACCGCGCACTCGCTCGGTTCGAACGGTGCCGGTTGCAGTTGCCATAGCCCCTCCTATCTCCTCGCGCGGCGTATCTGGCGATTCTGACTGCCGCCAGTATGTTGGGCAAGCCCTTGCCTCGATGTGCGCGGGATCGCGGCGATCTGTTGGTGAAGGGCCCCTCCA
>JBJTVF010000032.1:0-6897 GCA_046081085.1 Candidatus Limnocylindrus sp. | reverse complement strand
AGCTCTACAACGGCGGAGCGCAGCGCGCGTGGTTCACGACCCGCAAGGAGGTCTTCGGCATCCCTTAGATCCGAGTCATCCTCCCCTCGATCGTCGGTGGACTCCGATGCGCGGCCTCCAGCCTCGTCACCGAGAGGGATCAGCGCTGTTTCGCCCTCTTCAACAGATGCGCGCACCGCGGCAACCAGATTGCGATCGAGGGCCGGATAGAAGCCGTGACTGCGTTCAAGCTCGACGGCGATCGCCTCCACGAGCGTCTCTTCCGTATAGGACTCGACGACTCTGCTGCGCGCCTCCTCAACCGCGGCGAGAAAGTTCCGAGGGGAGATGCGTTCGTCGTGGGCGAGGGTGACACCGAGCGCCAGCTCATCCTCGGCTTCGTAGATCTCGTAAAAGTACATGCGCCGGAGGCTATCATCGCCGCGTCGCCTTGTCGCTTGACGTGGCGAGCGCGGCAGGGTGAAACTGGAACGATGAAGTTGCGACTCGAGCGTGCGCTCCCTACGACGGCTGCGCGATTGTGGGCACTTGTGGCCACCTTTCTGCTCTTTGCGTTCGTTGCCCTGATCGGTCGAAGCCTCATCGGCGCACTCGAGGTGAATGCCGAAATCTCTCGCTTGCGCGATGAGAACGCGGTACTCGCGGCGGAGGCAGAGGCGCTCATCGCTGAACGTATTCTCCTGGACGATGCCGCCTTCCTCGACCTGATCGCGCGAGGCTACGCGCTCGGTTCGTCCGTAGAGCGACCGTTTGTCCTTGCTGCCGGCGCGACCGAACTCCCTGACGATGCTCCAGGCTCCGCGGCTCGTCGACTCGCGGTTGAGGAGGAGGCGCGAACCCCGCTCGATGCCTGGATCGAGGTTCTCTTCGGCGACTGAGGCGTTACCTTTCTGGATCTCCGAAGACGGTCCAGTGCCATGGCTTCACCGGTTTCCCCGTGAGTTCAATCGCCACATGTTTTACCTGCGTGTACTCCTCAAACGAGTAGTGGCTGAGATCTTTCCCAAAGCCTGACTGCTTGAATCCGCCGTGCGGCATCTCGCTCATGAATGGCAGGTGGTCGTTGACGAGTACCGCACCGAACTGCAGGGCTGCCGCCATTCGATGCGCGCGCCGCACGTCCGCGGTCCAGACGCTGGCGGCAAGTCCATACGCCGTGTCGTTCGCAAGCTTGATCCCCTCTCCCTCGCCGGAGAAGGGGAGTGCGACAAGCACTGGTCCGAAGACCTCTTGCTGGACGATCTCGCTCTGCTGTGTTGCACCGGTGATCAGCGTCGGTGCGTAGAAGGCTCCACCCTCACATCCGCTCGGACGCTCCTCGGAGCCTCCCACAACCACTTCGGCTCCGGCCGCGCGTGCGCGATCGACGAAGCCTGCGACTCGATCCCGATGCCCGAGCGAGATCAGTGAACCCATGTCGGTTGCCGCACTGAACGGATCGCCGAGGCGAACGCTGCGCATCAGCTCGGCAATTCGGGCGACGATCTTCTCGTAGATACGTGTTTCGCCATAAATCCGTGTCGCGGCCGTGCAGTCTTGTCCAGAGTTCACGATCGCGCCGATCAGTGCGCCGCGCGTCGCGCTCTCAACATCCGCATCGTTGAAGATCACGAGCGGGGCCTTCCCACCGAGTTCAAGGTGGAGACGCTTCAGTGTTGGCGCGCTCGCCGCCATGAGTTGGCGGCCGGTTGCAGAGTCACCAGTGAGCGTAATGATGTCAATGCGAGGGTCCGCGGCGAACTGCGCACCGATCTGTGGCCCGGGTCCCGTGATCACGTTCACCACTCCGTCAGGAAACCCAACCTCGCGTGCAAGTTCGGCGAGCCGTATCGCGGTGAGCGGCGTTGCACTCGCCGGCTTCATGACGACGGTGTTCCCTGCGGCGAGCGCTGGGGCCGCCTGCCAGATGGCCATGGCGAGCGGGTAGTTCCATGGGGCGATTAACGCCGCGACGCCGACTGGCTCTCGGCGAAGCATGGAGGTGTGGCTTCCGCTGAACTCTGAAGCAGCGCGACCTTCAGGGCTACGCAACACGCCAGCGAAGAATCGCAAGTGATCTACCGCGGCGGGGATGTCGCCATCGCGACGCAACTTTCGAGCCGTTCCCGTCTGCCAGACCTCCATGTCGGCGATTGCGTCCGACTCTGCCGCAAGCGCGTCGGCAAGACGAAGGAGGAGGAGCGCGCGGTCTGCCGGTGTGATGCTGCGCCACGGACCTTCATCAAACGCCGTGCGCGCAGCATTGATGGCAGCGCCAACGTCCGCAGGCGACGCGAGCGGGATCTTGCCGATCTGCGCGCCGGTCGCTGGGTGAACCAGGTCAAAGGTTGCACCGCCCTGCGCCGCACGCGAGGTGCCGTTGATCAGGAGTTGCGGCGCGAAGTTGGGTGCGGTTTTCGCCATTGTTGAAGGGTAGGCGATCCCGCTGTGGAGGTGTGGCATCTGTCGCGCTAGGATGGCGCAATGAGCAGCGAACAACCTCCGAAGCGCCCAGCGCGCGTGGTGAAGCGCGCGGCAGCGAGCGCTCTGCCGGCGTCAGTCACACCGGCTGCCCCGCATGTTGCCTCCGCGCTCGCCGCATCGAGCCCATGGGCATATGCCCCAGCGCCTGAGTCAAAAGAGCTCGCCCTAATTCGTCCGCGCTACGGGCTCTTCATTGATGGCCAGGAGCGCGCACCGGCGAGTGGTGAAGTGGTCATCACCTACAACCCCGCGACCGAAGAGCCACTTGCCGAGGTTGCGAAAGGGGGTGTCGAAGATGCAGATCGCGCCGTTGGTGCCGCGGAGCGAGCGCATCGAAAGGTCTGGTCCAGGCTTGCGCCGCGCGAGCGGGCCAAGTACCTCTATCGCATCAGTCGCATCTTGCAAGAGCGGAGTCGTGAGTTTGCGGTGACGGAGACCCTCGATTCAGGGAAGCCCATACGCGAATCCCGCGACGTAGATGTGCCGCTCGCGGCGGCACACTTCTGGTACTACGCGGGCTGGGCGGACAAGCTCGAGTACGCCGTCCCCGGACGCCGTCCTGAGTCACACGGCGTGGTCGGACAGGTGATCCCGTGGAACTTCCCACTCCTGATGCTGGCCTGGAAGATCGCACCGGCGCTCGCCGCGGGGAACACCGTCGTCCTGAAGCCAGCGAGCACCACGCCGCTCACCGCACTCCTCTTCGCCGACGTCTGCCGTCAGGCAGACCTTCCACCTGGCGTGGTCAACATCATCACGGGTCCGGGCGAGATGGGAATGGCGATCGCCACCGATCCCCGCGTTGCGAAGATTGCCTTCACGGGGAGCACCTCCATTGGGATCAAGATCGCGCAGGGGATCGCCGGCCACGGGAAGGCACTGACCCTCGAGCTTGGCGGCAAGGCGGCGAACATTGTCTTTGAGGATGCGGCACTCGATCAGGCGGTGGAGGGCGTCATCAACGGCATCTTCTTCAATCAGGGCGAGGTCTGCTGCGCGGGGAGTCGCCTCTTGGTGCAGGAGTCGATCGCCGAAGACTTCATTGCCCGACTGAAGGATCGAATGTCCACCCTTCGCGTCGGCGATCCAATGGATAAGAACACCGATGTTGGTGCAATCAACTCACCTGCACAGATGGAGACGATCGGCGAACTGGTATCGAGTGGTGTCGCCGAGGGTGCGAACATCTGGCAGCCAGAGTGCGTCCTCCCTGAACGTGGCTGGTTCTACAAGCCAACCCTTTTCACCAATGTTGCGCAGAGCCACCGCATTGCCCGAGAGGAGATCTTTGGGCCAGTCCTCTCCACGATCACGTTCCGCACCGTGGACGAAGCGATCGAGAAGGCGAACAACACGGCGTATGGACTCTCCGCCGGAATCTGGACCGAGAAGGGGAGCCGCATCCTGCAGGTTGCGGCACAGCTGAAGGCGGGCGTCGTCTGGGCGAACACCTTCAATCGCTTCGATCCAACATCACCGTTCGGTGGATACAAGGAGTCGGGATACGGGCGTGAAGGTGGGTTGCAGGGGCTCCATGCCTACTTGAGGAGTTCCTGATGGGGAAGAAGGGCGGCAAGAAGCGGGAGCTCCGCGGGAGTCCCCTGCTCGGTGCAGTCGCTGTCCCAGATGACGCTCGACTTGTGGTCCGGCGCACACCAAAGCTTTACATCGGCGGCGCGTTCCCGCGCAGCGAATCGGGTCGCACTGACGTGCTACCGCTCGCGCGCGGTGGGAGTGTGAACATTGCGCGTGCATCGCGCAAAGATCTGCGTGAGGCGGTCAAGGTTGCACGATCTGCGGCTCCGGCCTGGGCGTCTCGCAACGCCTCACTTCGTGGCCAGATCATGTATCGCGTCGCCGAGCTGATGGAGGGTCGGGCCGCTCAGTTCCGCAACGACCTCCTGTCACACGGCTATGGGAAGTCTGAGGCGACAGAAGAGGTGACCGCAAGCATTGACCGCCTCGTCTGGTTTGCCGGTTGGCCGGACAAGATCCCTGCCGTCCTTGGCGGCACCAATCCGGTCGCATCTTCACACTTCGTCTTCACCATTCCTGAGCCCACGGGTGTGGTGGCGGTCGTTGCGCCAGAGAGTTCACCGCTCCTTGGACTGATCACACGACTCGCAGGCGTGTTGGCAGGCGGCAACGTTGCCGTCATCGTTGCGAGCGAAGGGGCGCCCCTCCCCGCCGTCACGCTCGCCGAGACACTCGCGGTCAGCGACGTTCCAGCCGGTGTGGTGAACATCCTCACCGGCCGACGAGCAGAGCTCATGCCGCACCTTTCGCGCCACGCGGACATCGATGGCATCGACCTCTGGGGCTGCCCTGACGAGTTGCTCATGGACGCGGAGCGAGGAGCGGCGGATCATGTTGCGCGCATTGCGCGGCGTCCACACGGCGAGAAAGATCGAGCGAACGCGTTCATAGGAGAGCGCGGCGAACGCATCGACGGCATGACCGCCTTCCTCGAGATGAAAACCGTATGGCACCCAATCGGTACGTAGCTCCACGCGGTCCGTCGCCCACGCCGGGCGCGCCAGTCTAGTCCAGTGTGAAGTCGTCTGGATCTGCGTACGCCCCGGTCGCCTCCTTCTCGAGCTGCATGAGCAGGTCGTTTAGCAGGCTCGAGGCGCCGAAGCGGAAGCGATCTGGAGTCAGCCAGGCTGGGCCGAGCGTTTCATGCAGAACGACCAGGTACTGGATCGCCTCCTTTGCCGTCCGAATGCCGCCCGCAGGCTTCATGCCGACAACGCGGTTGGTAGCGTTCCAGTGCTCCCGGATCGATTCAAGCATCACGAGGGTGACGGGGAGCGTTGCCGCCGGCGCCACCTTCCCCGTTGACGTCTTGATGAAGTCGGCTCCCGCCGCAATCGCCAGGGCAGAGGCGCGGCGTACCTCGTCGTAGCTGCCGAGCTCGCCAGTCTCAAGGATCACCTTCAAGTGTGCTGGTCCGCAGGCGTCTTTCACCGCCACAATCTCGTCCCAGACCTTCGCGTAGTCACCGGCGAGGAACGCACCGCGGTCAATCACCATGTCGATCTCATCTGCGCCGGCAGCAACCGCGTGTTTCGTCTCTGCGATCTTCAGGTCAAGCCACGATCTCCCGCTCGGAAATGCCGTGGCGACCGCGGCAACCTTCACGCCACTCCCTGCGAGCGCCTCCTTTGCAACGGTGACAAGGTCCGGATAGCAACAGAGGGCGGCAACGGCCGGAACGTCAGAGTTGCCTGGGTGCGGACGTGCCGCCTTTGCGGCGAGTTGGCGGATCTTCCCGGGCGTGTCCTTCCCCTCGAGTGTGGTGAGGTCGCACATGCTGATCGCGAGACGGAGCGCCCATACCTTCGTGGATCTCTTGATTGAACGAGTCTTCAGCGCGGCGACACGCTCCTCCACGCCGACACGGTCAACTGAGGTGACGTTGCGGAGCCAACCTGCCAGCGCTCGCGAATCTGTGGCGGTTGGGAGTGAGAGGCTCATGTGAGGAGTATCCTCTGCGCACGAAGTTGCGGCAAGGGGAGCATCGTAAGGGGTGGTACCAATGGGGAGAGCGCACGAACCAGCCTTCGTACGGGCAGATGACGACCTACGCTTCTTTGCCGAGCTCCCGAAGGCCGAGTTGCATCTTCACCTTGATGGCTCACTCGATCCGGCGCTCGCGCTCGAGCTCGCGCGCACGCGAAAGGTTGACGCGCCGCGCGACTGGGCGGGGATGCGCGCCGCACTTGTTGCGCCGGAACGCTGTGTTGATCAGGCTGATCTCCTCCGCGCCTTTGATCTGCCGGTCGCCCTCCTCCAAGATGAAGAGGCACTCGAGCGCGTAACGGACCAGGTCGTCCGCGCCAAGGCGGCAGAGCACGTTCGCTACATGGAGCTCCGCTGGGGTCCGCATCTCCACACCCTCAAGGGGCTCACGCAGTCACAGGTGATTTCCGCTGTTGCGCGCAGTGCGAGCGCTGCTGCGGCAGAGGTTGGCGTGCAGGTGCGCCTGATCGTCACTGCGCTGCGCTCACACAGCGTGGACGAGAACCGTGCCCTCGCGGCAGCGGCGGTTGCGGCGCAAGATCGTGGCGTGGTTGCCTTTGACCTTGCCGGTCGCGAGGCCGCCTTCCCTGATCCCCTTACATTCAAGGATGCGTTTGATATCGCGCGGAGCGGCGGGCTTGCGATCACGCTGCACGCGGGCGAGTGGGGTGGCGCGGCACAGGTTCGCCGTGCGCTGGAGGTCGCGCCCGCGCGCATCGCGCACGGCGCCGTTGCCGTTGATGACGCTGCCCTGTGCGACGAGCTGATCGCGCGCGGCGTGGTGCTCGACCTCTGCCCCTCAAGCAACGTTCAGGCGGCGATCGTTCCTGGATACGGTGACTTCCCAATCCTCGTTCTCCACCGCCGCGGCGTGCGCGTCACCCTGAACACCGACGACTTGATCGTCAGCGA
>JBJTVF010000031.1:0-28575 GCA_046081085.1 Candidatus Limnocylindrus sp. | reverse complement strand
CATCAGAGCGACTCGAATGCGCCGAGGCGGCGCGCAAAGAGGAGGTAGCCAATCATCACGAGGATCGGCACGAACGAGAATGCCGCCGCAACGGGGAAGCTACCAAGAGCGGAGTTGTCATAAATCACGTTGCCGATGAATTTTGCGTCGGAGACCAGATCAGGGACGATGTAGTCGCCGATGCTCAGCGAGAAGGTGAAGATGGAGCCCGCGGCAAGGGCCGGAATGAGCTGCGGGAAGATGACGCGACGAAAGGTGATCCAACCGCGGCCGCCAAGGTCGGCGGAGGCCTCAAGTAGTGAGTTTGGGATGCGCTCCAGGCCCGCATAGACGGGCAGGATCATGTACGGAAGCCAGAGATAAGTGAGGACGAGCCACGAGTTTGCGATCTCGGTAAGCCCAGGTCCCTCCAGACCGAACGGCGAGATCGCCCAGCCGAGCAGTCCGTTGGTTTGAAGGATCGTTCGCCAGGCATAGATCTTCACCAAGTAGGAAGCCCAGAGCGGCATGGTCACTGCAATAAGCAGAAGGGCCCGCTTCCGTGGTGAGGCGATCCGCGCCATGTAATACGCCACGGGGAGCGCGATCAGGGCCGCCGAGACGGTGACAAGCGCTGCAATCCCGATAGTGCGTGCGGCAATCGTGAGGTAGACAGGATTGCTGAAGATCTGCGCGAACGAATCAAGCGTCCAGGCGAACGGCTCGACCTTGCCAGTGAATGAGTCTTTGGACCAGAAGGCATGCATCAACAAGATGAACAGCGAACCGAGATAGACGATGCTGATCCAGCCGAGCGGGCCAGCAAGTAGCGCGCTCAGCGTTGCGCGAGGGCGCTGATTGAACCAACCGGTGATGCGTCGCATCATGCGCGCGCCACCCTCACGAGAACAGGACGGAGCCCCCCGAGATTCATCATCTTCGAGGGGCTCCGTCCAGATTCAGCGTTAACTGCGAGGCTCAGTTGCCGCGCAGCGTCGTCCATGCTTCAACCCAATCGTCTTGGGTCTTGCAGGTCGTTGCTGGATCGGCATCGTCGCAGTCTTCCCGCGGCGTTGCCCAGTACCAAATGTTCTCCCAGTACGCTTCGTTGCTCGCATGGGTCAACTCGCAGTGACCCGGTGCAATCGTGTCGGCATAAGCACACGCAGCCTCGCTGGTGGCGGCCTCACCGAAGAAGACCGTCGCCTGGCCGTTCGCCTCAGCAGACATCATGTGATTCATCCAGAGATACATGCAGTTCGGATGTGCGGCCTTGGTGGCCATCATCCAGGTGTCCGACCAGCCGGTCGAGCCCTCGTCTGGCATTACCGTCCCGACCTTCGGCGCAGTTGCGTCGCCGCCGAGCACGTTCGCCATGAACTGCCATGTTGTACCGATCGCGAGGTCGCCGCTTGCAAAGCCAGCAACCTGATCAGCGTAGTTCCCCCAATAGATCACTCCGAGATCTCGCTGCTTCTCAAGCAGGTCGATCGCAGCACTAAACTGCTCTTCGTTGAGTTGATACGGGTTTGTAATGCCGAGCTCTGGTCGCTTCGCCATCAGGTGAATTGCAGCATCAGCGATGTAGATCGACGAATCGTAGATGCTGATCTTTCCGTTCACAGCAGAATCGCCCTCCCAGACCGCGTCCCACGAAGTCGGGGCGGTGGTCACCACTTCGGTGTTCCACATCAAGAGGTTCGGTCCTCGGCCGTGTGGCACGCCGTATGGCATGCCGTCCATGGAGTTGTGTGCCTGGTTCTTCAACCCGCTAAACACTGCTGCGTAGTTTGAAAGAAGGTCAACATTGACGGGCGCAACGTCGCCAGCGGTCATGAGTCGAACCGACGCGTCACCCGAGAATGAACCGCCGTCGTACTGCCCCGACTGGAGCAGCTGAACGCCATTGTTTGAATCTGTCATCGCGGTCACGTTGACCTTGCACCCGGTTTCCGCTTCAAACGGATCTACCCAGTTGAAGCCTTCGTACTCTCCGCGCTCTGCGTAGCCTGGCCAGATGATGAGGTTGAGCTCGCCTTCGCCCGCGCCGAGCGCCTCAAGCCAACCAGCAGGCTTCTCGTCACCCGATGGCGCGGAACTGTCGCCGGTGCTGCCGCCACATGCGGCTACGAGCAGCGCGAGTACTGCCATCAGGGCTACTCCCTTGAGTCGCTTCATGTTCCCTCCGTTACCTACGCTGGAGCCACCTGCGGATCTTCCGCAAGGGTCAGCACATGTCCCCGCCTCCACGTCAGTCGGACCGACCGACCCTCCGTAGAGTGCTCTTCCATTGACGACTCCTTCAGGTTCTGCTGCGTCACCGTCAGTTCGCCGCCCATGTCTAGCGCGATGATAAAGCGCGTATCCGCGCCTAGATAGACCACATTTTTGATCGTGCCGAGCACGGAGCCCTCGTCAGCTCCCACCTTGTCCGTGGGCTCACCGAGGCGAATCTTCTCTGGGCGGATGGCGAAGCGACCAGGGGCGCCGAAGAGGGCCCGGGCGACCTCCCCAGAGATGAGGTTCGAGCTGCCAACGAAACCCGCCACAAATGCCGTCTTCGGATGCTCATATACCTCTGCAGGTGTGCCGATCTGCTCGATGCGACCGCGGTTGAAGACCGCGAGGCGATCGCTCATCGTCAGCGCCTCCTGTTGATCATGCGTCACATAGATGAAGGTGATCCCCACTTCGCCTTGGATCGCCTTCAACTCAATCTGCATCTCCTCGCGCAACTTTAGGTCGAGCGCGCCGAGTGGTTCATCAAGTAGGAGCACCCGTGGGCGGTTGACGAGTGCACGAGCGAGCGCCACACGTTGCCGCTGTCCGCCGGAAAGTTGAGCGGGTCGCCGCGCGTCATACCCTTCTAGGCGGACCATACGGAGGGCCTCTTTCACCCGCGTCGCACGTTCCGAAGCGCCAACCTTGCGTACTTCAAGTCCGTACCCAACATTCTCTGCCACGCTCATATGCGGAAAGAGCGCGTAGTCTTGAAAGACCGTGTTCACGTCGCGGTCAAACGGCGGAAGGTCCGTGACATCGTCACCGTGCAGGTAGATGCGACCGGCTGTTGGTCGCTCAAATCCTGCGATCATGCGAAGTGTGGTTGTCTTTCCTGAGCCAGATGGGCCAAGTAGCGAGAAGAACTCTCCGTCACGAATCTCAAGGTCGATCCCTGCAACTGCGGCAGAATCAGTGCCACTGCCAAACTGTTTTGTCAGACCGACAAGGCGAATCGCCTGAGCGGTCGTGGCACGGCGTTCCATGGCGCGGAGCCTATCAGGCGAGCGTGTAGCCTTACGGGAGCGCACCAAAGCGGTGCACGGCACGCTCATGCGCGGCGCTGATCTCCGTGGGGAGCCCAGCAAACTGGGCGAGGTGCCCCGTGCGCTCGTGCATCTCGCGCTCCCAGCGCTTCGGGTCGACACTGAGCAGCTCGTGAAGGACAGCCTCTGATAGCGTGAGCCCACTCAGATCGAGCTCCGCCTCCTTGGGGACGGTGCCGACAGGCGTCTCTCGACCACTCACGCGACCAGCCGCGTAGTCAAGGAGCCAGAGAAGTGGCCGCAGGTTGTCGCCATAACCTGGCCAGAGGTAGCGCCCGTCGCGCTGTCGGAACCAGTTCACATGTGCGAAGACTGGCGCTTCGCGCACTTGTGCAAGTGTTGCGAGCCAGTGCTGCGCGTAGTCCCCTTCCCCGTATGACATGAATGGTCGGAGCGACATTGGGTCGTACCGCAGGAGGCCCTCCTTCCCTTCGGCGGCCGACGTTGCCTCGGCGCCGAGTGTGAGTCCGTCATACACCCCGTCTGCGGCGGGGCGCATGGCACGGATCAGCGGTTCGCGATCGCGCACGCGGCCTCCGAAGATGATTGCGTCGATTGGTACGCCGGCGCCGTCATCAACTTCGTCGCTGATGTTCGGGATGTTGTTGAGTGCCGTGGTGAAGCGACTATTCGGGTGCGCCCACTCGCATCCCGCATCACTGCCGCGCTGCTCTGCGACTGGACGCTCACTGATCAGGGCACCACGCCAGTCTCGCCACCCGGCGAGGTCTGCTGGCGGCTCTGGCGTGAGCCCCTCCCACCAGACATCGTGGGTGATCTCGTTGTAGGCAACGTTGGTGAAGAGTGTTCCCGTGCCTGTCCCAATTGCAGCGATCGCGTTCGGGTTCGTTATGGGGTTGGAGTTGCGCGCCACCCCGAAGACGCCAGCCTCTGCATTGAAGGCCATCAGACGCCCCTTCACCTCATCCACATAGAGCCAGATGACGTCGTCGCCAAAGAAGCGCACGTCGTAGCGACCCTCAAGGCCCGCAGGCGGCACCATCATGGCGAGGTTCGTCTTCCCCGATGCGCTCGGGAATCCACCGCAGATGTACTTCGTGCTCCCTGACTCGCGATCGTGGATGCTGATCAACATGAACTGTTCAGCGAGGAAGCGACCGCTCTTCCAGCCGTCATACGAACCCTGTCGCAGCCCGTGAGCGATCTTTGCGAGCAGCGCGTTACCGCCGTACGACGATCCGAAGTGGAGGATGAGTCGCTCGTCTGCCACGGTGACAAAGTGACGCGCATCTTCTGGCGTCCCCTGCTTCAAGTCGTCGAGCGGACCAGTGATGTGCACGCCACGCACAAAGTGAGACTGATCCACTAATCCATTCAGGTGACGGACGCCGACACGCGTCATGCGAATCATGTGCAGCGCGACCACGCGGCTATCGGTGAGTTCAAGTCCGGCCGCCCACGGCGTGAGGGGAGAGCCCTCTGGAGCCATCACGTATGGGATTGCATAGAGGGTCTTCCCAGCCGCAGCGGCGTGCATGAGCTCGCGTACGCGCGGCACCAACTCACTGCTCGGTCGCCAGTTGTTATAGACGCCACGATCGCGAAGATCTGCGGTGGCCACAAACGTCCGCTCTTCGGTGCGCGCCGTATCTTTTGGATGTGAACGTGCGTAGATGCGCCCGCCACTCACTGGGAGCACTTCGCCAGCCTCCAAGGCTTCGCGCATCAGGCGCGCGTGGTCTCCTGCATCAATGACCTGCACTTTTGAAGCACCAACGTGCTTGGTCCATTCGTGGATGAAGCGTAGAGCAGCGTCGTTAGTTAAGCCGGCGTGGCTCAGCGCGATCGTTGGCTCGGTCATCCACCCTCCCTGCTGACCAGACCCTGAGACTCTGGCGCGGAGGCTCGGCTTCGTCAACCTGAGCGCGCGGCACGATCAGGGATTCTCGCTGGCTACAGCGTTACGGACTGCTCCATGCCGAACTGCTAAGCGCCAAATGTAAGACTCACGCCACGCAGGCGTCCTTCAACATCTTCACAAAGCGTTGGTGGTCAACGCGATACACCACGCGACAGTTCGGTTCGCGCTTCGTTCCGCCAAGGTGATCCACGATCGTCTGCCCTCGGTCATGCCCGGTCCCGAGAGAGATCTCCACGCGAAGGTTCGCCTCTCGCGTCACCATGTCGGGCTCGATGGCGACCGCCATTGCGATCGGATCAGGAAGATCAAAACCGTTGAGCTTGGTCTCCGTGCGGCAGAACTCGCGCAAGACACGCTGCGGAGCAACGCAGAACTCGCCGAGCGGACCAAGCGCGCTGATCTCCGCGGCGAGTTCGTCTGGGATCACTGCATCGGCAACGGAGACATCCCAGCCGACCATCTCGAGCGGCATCCCTGATTCGAAGACGATATGTGCCGCCTCTGGGTCGACCCAGAAGTTGAATTCGGCAAGCGGTGTCACGTTCCCTGGAGGGACACCGGTGCCGCCCATCATCACGCAGCGGCGCACCCACGAGGCGAACTTCGGCTCGGCACGCACGGCAAGCGCCACGTTCGTCAGGGGCCCGAGCGTGACAAGATCCATGCTGCCCGGAGCGGCGCGAAACGCTTCGATCAGCTGTTGGACGCCGTTCGTGGAGGTCGGTGTTCGGCCGTGTAGTGGGAGGCCGATATCGCCCATCCCATCACTGCCGTGTACGTTTTGCGCCGTGACGAATGTGCGCACGAGTGCGCGATTCGCGCCCGCATGGATCGGTACCTTTGCACCGCAAATCTCCGCGGTGTAGAGCGCAATCTGCGTCGCCTGCTCCAGCGGCACGTTGCCCGCCACCACGGAGACGCCGACCACTTCGACGTTCGGGTTCTTGAACGCCATCAACATTGCAACGGCGTCGTCGGACGCGGTGTCCGTGTCAATCCACATGCGTCGCGGTGTTGCCATCTTCAGACGTTAGCGCGGAAGGCGTCGAACTGCCACGGATCCTCTGGGATCGCATCAGCGACTTTCGGGAAGAGTTCGAGACGATCCTTCAGCGGCGTCCAGTCGACCGCGCCTGCCCAGCGCGTGCCGAGATAGTTTCGGATCTCTGGAAACACGTCGTCACGGATCAGCAGCGGAACAACCGCCTGGCCAACTGAGCCGCACCCAAGTACCACCACCGGCGCGGGGCGGGCGGCGCCAGGAGCGATGAGCGGGTCGTCACCATTCACAAGGGGGCGATCGTACCCCCTGCGCGACGGGCGTGCCGCAGCGATAGAGTGTGGCGGTGCAGATGCTCCTGATCGTCGACGCCCAGGTCAACCAGTTCGAACCGCTTATGGCGGTGCACGATGCTCCCGCAATCCTCTCGCGCCTGGTGCACCTCGTCGGACGGGCTCGGGAGGCCGAGGTGCCCGTCACCTTCATCCAGAACGACGGCAGCGAGGTCGATCCAGACTTCCCGGGTAGCCCTGGCTGGGCGCTCCACCCGGAGTTGCGTCCAGTCGGTCATGAGAAGGTCTACCGAAAGACCACGACCGACTCGTTTCATGAGACCGGCCTTCTTGAAGATCTACGTGCCGCAGGAGTCACCACCCTTGTCATCGCCGGCATGCAGTCGGATCACTGTATCAATGCAACGACACGCCGAGCCGTGCGCGAAGGATTCCGGGTCACTCTTGTTTCGGACACGCACAGCACCTTCTCGTTCACCGAAGAACCGGCTGCGGCGATAATCTCCAAGCAGAACCAAGCCCTGGGTGCCATCGCAACTCTGGCAACAGCAACGGAGGTCACACTCTCATGAGCATCGATACGACGCTCGACCAGATGCTGCGGCACGCGGCCTGGGCAAACGCCAAGCTTTTCAAGCAGTTGAGCGGCCTCCCAGACGCCGCGCTCTCCCATACGGCGCCGGGGAGCGAGTGGAGCGTTGGCGCGATCGCCCATCACCTGGTGACGGCTGCGGAGAACTACGCGCAGCGCCTCCACGGCGAACCACGGGCGCCAGAACGAGCAGTGCCCACGACCGCAGCAGATATCGCCCACCTCGCGGACGGACTCGCGGCGGCCGACACGAAGCTGCGGGCCGGTGCAGCGCTCGATGGCGCGGAGGTGCTCCGCTTGATCTCGCCTGGTGGCAAAGCGATGGCGTTTCCGCGATGGGTGCTCGTCAACCAATCCGTACACCACGCCACAGAGCACCGCGCACAGATCGCCGGTGCGCTCGCGGCAAACGGCATCACGAGCGTAGACTTGGATGCAATCGACGTCTGGTCGCTGCACGATGAGGATGCCGCCTCGGCAGGTATGTGAATCAACTGGAGGTACATGATGAGAGTCACCAGTCTGAATTTCTTGCGCGCGGCACTTCTAGCAGTTCTTTTCGTCGTTTCAGGCTGCAGTTCAGGATCGACTGAGGGGGGCGGCGTGCGGACGATGGGCGCCTCTGAAGCGGTTAAGGTTCTCGACTCTCGCGTGGTCATCGATGTGCGCAGCCCCGCCGAAGTGGCAGAGGGTGCGATCGTCGGCGCGACCGTGCTGGATTTCAATGCTGGAGAATTCGAGGCGAAGATCGGCGACTATGACCGCAGCGCCGCCTACTTGGTGTACTGCCGAAGCGGCAATCGATCTGGGCAGGCCGTGGCGATCATGAAAGAACTCGGCTTCACGGACGTCATCGATGCAGGCGCGTACAGCGATCTCGCCGCCGCGGGCGCTCCAACAACCAAGTAACCCACGCCCATCAAGGTTGGATTCGTCGTCCTCTACGTCCACGACCTTGATCGTTGCCTTCGATTCTGGATCGACTCCGTGGGCATGGTCGAACGGCAGCGCATCAAGGCGGGCGATTTCGACGTAGTGGAGATTGGATTCCCGGACCAGGACTTCTCGTTTCAGCTCGTCCCCCTCGAGATGATGAAGGAGAACCCCGACAGACTAGATCTCGCGACGCCTTCAATCGCTTTCCGAGTCCCCGATCTCGACGATGTCCACGCGCGACTCGGGTGCAACGGAGCATCAGTCAGCCCGATCAACACGCAACACGGGCCACGGAGCTTCGCCTTCTCGGATCCTGAGGGCCGCTGGTTCGCCGTTCTCTCTTGATCGTGCAGCGACTTCTGGCCGCGGATTTGGAATCCGCCCCAGGATGTCTCTTCAAACGAGGGCCACAACTGCAACGCAGCAAAGGATCGCGAGCGCGACTGGAAGAAACACTTTCCGTTCCCTTGGCGAGCGAGAAACTGCGTTCAAGATCACTCCAAGGGTGGCATACGCGCAGGTTAACAACCACAATCCGTCGATCAACGGCGAGCCCACCTCCTTCAATGGACCGACACCGACCATGGCGAGGATCGTGCCTGCCATGAGCATCAGAAGCATGAGCGATACCAAGGCCACGAGCCGTCTGGAAGTTGGAAGTGAACCTCGAACCCTTCCTCCCTGCGTGAACTCGCCGAGTGGTGCGCCGAGAATCACCGCGGCCTGAAAGATAGCCACGGAGAGATAGATCAGCGCACCGACATGTGCCGCGACTAGATCTTGCATCTACCTCGGACTCCCAGCTCCGCGAACCGCTATGTGCCCTGTAGAAGAATCGTCAGGCATTGTGGGCCCCTCGCATCTGAAACGCTCCAACCTTGGCGGCGACGCCGGCCACAAGAATCAGCCACGTGGTTCCAGGTCCGACGAGGAGGACAGCAATGATGGGGTACAGCGCCACGTGTAGCAACACGTAGGCCTTTCTTGTTACATCACCCCGAGAACGCCAGAATCGCTGGGTCGATCTGGATAGATTGCTCACAAGGCCGGCGGCGATATCGAATGAAAGCAGCGCCAATCCTAGTTGCATCGCTCCACTGACTCCTGCAGAGGTACTGATAGCGACTGCGAAGCAGAGGCCCCAGAGAGCGGCGAAAGCAACGGTCGTTGTGGTCGGTGACTCACCAAGCAGCCAGGGAATCAGCGCGCGCATCATGCGCCCTCAATCAGCGCCATGCGTCTCCATCTGGGTACGGGAACCATTCGGGATCGGCTTCCGCCTCCGGCGCGATCATCACCATCTTGGAACGGCGGAACTGTTCGAGCCCCTCGCTGCCGAGCTCACGACCAGAGCCAGTCAGCTTGCGCCCACCGAACGGGATCGCATCGTTGTCGTTGAGCGGCGTGTTCACCCAGACGATCCCAGTCTCGATCTCACGAACGGCACGCGCAGATTCGCTCAGCTCGTTCGTATAGATGTTGGCCCCAAGGCCGAGATCAGAGTCGTTCGCACATCGAATCGCCTCACTCAGGTCTTTGACGCGAGCGATCGGAGCGAGCGGGCCGAAGCACTCGCCGTGCATGATCTCCATGGCGTGATCCACCTTCAACACCGTGGGCTCGTAGAACCAGCCTTGAGCCAGGCTGGCGGGACGCTTGCCACCCGTGACAATCGTCGCCCCCTGATCTACCGCGCGCGCAACGATCCGCTCGACGCGCGTACGCTCGCGCTCTGAGGACATCGGTCCGATGTCCACTCGATCGAGGCCACTCCCTATTCGCAGCGCCTTCGCCTGCGCAGCGAGCGCCTCGACGAACTCGTCATAGATGTCTTCGTGGACGTAGAAGCGTTCCGCCGAGGTGCAGACCTGCCCGCAGTTCAAGAACGCGGCGAACGCTGCACCGCGGGCGGCGACGCTCACATCTGCCGAAGGCATCACGATGAATGCATCGTTTCCAGATGCTTCGATCAGCGTCGGCTTGAACCGCTGCGATGCCGTTGCCGCAACCGCTTGTGCCGCGCGCACGCTGCCAGTGAACGCAATCCCGTGGGTGTGCGCATGTCCGACGAGCGCTTGTCCGGTTTCCGCACCACCGGTGAGAACCTGGATCAGTCCTGGTGGGAGGTGGTCGAACGCCTCCATCCACATCAGCATCGTGACTGGGGTCAGCTCGGACGGCTTGATGATGATCGCGTTTCCAGCCGCAAGCGCCGCGGCGGACTGCCAACCGGCGAGGAGCATCGGGAAGTTGTACGGCACGATTGAGACGACGGTGCCGAGAGGCTCTTTCAGCACCATGTGCAACTGACCAGCGATCGCAGGACCCGCGACGCGGCCCTGCTCGCTGCGCGCGGTCTCCGCATAGTGACGGAACGAAGACGCCGCGGCGCCACCCTCCCAGTTGGATTCACGGAACGGCTTCCCCATCTCACGCGTCAGGCACTCGCCGGTGCGCGGGGAGTTCGCGATCATCTTCTCCGCAGCTTTGTGCAGCGCGTTGGCACGATCCAGCGCACTCATCGCCCACCACTCAGCCTGCGCACGCGCTGCGTGTGCAACCGCCTGATCGACCTCCGCGCCCGTTGCATCCGCATACTGCGCGCATGGCTTGCCAGTGGCGGGATCGATCACATCATGCCGTACACCACTCCCCGCCACCCAACTGCCGTTCACGTAGTGGGTGCCCGAAAGCTCCCGCATGCGCACCTGAATCTGTGACTGATCGCTCGTACTGCTCATCCGACCCCCTCTGCCGACCTTGGATGTCAAGTATCGGAATGACCTCCTCTATCTGTCCAGCCCAGGGTCGCGTCTTACGCGCGAGGCGCCGCTACAATCCCTCTCCGGCGCCGATGTAGCTCAGTGGTAGAGCAGCTGTTTCGTAAACAGCAGGCCGTGAGTTCAATCCTCACCATCGGCTCCAGCCCCACGTTCGGCCTTCGTACGCACCCTCCGCTACCATCATGAGACGGCCCATGACGCCGTTCAGTTCAGGAGGACCCGTGGGCGAGAACGAGCTCTTCACCCCGCTCGGACTCGGGTTCGGGATCTTCCTGATCGGCGCACTTGCGATCGACTTCGGTCTCCTCAAGCGGAAGGGGACCCATGTGGTTCCGGTTCGAGAGGCAGCCGCCTGGACCCTGGTCTGGATCGTCCTCGCCATCCTCTTCGGCATCGGGATGCAGTTCTACTGGAACGACGGCACCAAGACCACGGAGTATTTCGTTGGGTACTTGGTAGAGAAATCGCTCTCGGTGGACAACATCTTTGTCTTCACGATCATCTTTGCGTCGCTCAAAACACCACCAAAGTTGCAGCAGATGGCGCTGATGTGGGGGATCATGATCGCCCTGATCTTGCGCGGCATCATGATCTTGATCGGTGCTGCGCTGATCGAGCAGTTTGAGTGGATCATCTGGGTGTTTGGTGCGTTCCTCCTCTATACAGGCGTGGCGATGCTGCGGTCTGGTGGTCATGCCGGAGAGGGAGAGCCTTCAGCGGTCAAGTTCGCCAAGCGCTTCATTCACGTGACGGACGACTACAACGAGGAGCGGTTCCGCGTGGTGGTGAACGGCGTGAAGAAGTTCACGCCGATCTTCCTCACAATCGTCGTGATCGGAATCATCGATTTGATCTTTGCGGTCGACAGCATCCCGGCGATCTTCGGCATCACGCTGGATCCATTCATCGTCTTCACCTCAAATGCGTTTGCCATTCTCGGCCTGCGCAACCTCTACTTCCTGCTCGCCAATGCAAAGGATCGTTTCCACTACCTGGGCACTGGCCTCGCCTTCGTGTTGATGTGGATCGGGGTGAAGATGCTCCTCCCCGCGGTGAACCACGACTGGAAGGTCCCCCCGCTGGTCAGCCTCTTCGTGGTGCTCAGCATCCTGACGGCGTCAATCGTCGCCTCGCTGCTGCACACGCACCGCAACAAGAAGAGGTAGGCGCACTGATGCCGCGACGCGCGGCTGGGCCGCTGGCGCTCGCGCTCTCGTGGCTGATTCTTGTCACATCGTTTGGATCAGCGACGCCGGTGCGCGCGGAAGATGCGGTGATCCCTGAGATCCCGAGTTGCGCATCGATTCTGGCGCGGAAGGTGATCTTCACCAAGACGGTCGTTGGCGTGCAAGGGTCCGTGATCACCAAGGAGTACAAGCGCAACCAGTGGGCGACGAGCGTGCTCGACCCGCTGCATCGCCTTCCCGCAAGCTACGTGCCGCGCGACCTGACTTGGATCACCCCACAGGCACTCCCTTCGGCAAAGGGTGTCTTCCAGCTGCGTCGTGATGCCGCAGAGGCGCTGCGCGCGATGCTGCTCGCTGCTCGCGAGTCTGACGTGCGGATGCGTATCATCTCTGCGTATCGCTCGTATGCGACGCAGAACACGACTTTTGCATATTGGGTGGCGAAGTCGGGGCTGCAGCTCGCACGAAAGTACAGCGCGCTTCCGGGACACTCGGAACATCAGCTCGGCACATCGGTCGACCTCGCCACCGTTGGCGCGGGCGTGCCGTGGGGGAGCGCCGCATTCGCAATGTCGCCAACTGCGAACTGGCTTGCAGAGAACGCCTACAAGTTCGGATTCGTGCGCTCATATCCTTCTGGCGCAAAGCGGGTGGCGCTCAGCTGCTACGGGAGCGAGCCGTGGCACTGGCGCTACGTCGGACTGAACCTTGCGTACGAGATCGTCTGCAGCGAGCAGGTGCCACGCATCTTCCTCTGGAATCGGCAGTACGGCGGCACGCGCGTGATCGGCGAGGGCTGTGGTGAGTTGCAGGTCCCCGAAGGGTATGTGGATCCGGGCGCGAGTCCGTCACCTTCGCTGGATCCGCTCGCCGACGAGGATGGCGATGGCCTGACCAACGACATTGACAACTGCCCGCTCATCGCGAACCCAGATCAGCTAGATGGCAATGGGGACGGCATAGGTGATGCCTGTGCACCAACAGCTTAATTGACCCCCTCGCCGAGCGGGAGCCCGAACCCTTCGCCGTAGCGGATCAGGTGAGCGGCGCGCTCGCCTTCGGTCGCGTGCGCAGATAGTGGACCGCGGCTGCAACGGTAATCCCTGCGAAGACCAACTCTGCCGCCACGATGCCGACGGCCGGCAGGAGCAGCACGGTCGCGAGATTCGCGGTGCCGTGGAGGAGGATCGGGAAGGCGAGGGCGCGAACGAGGCTGCCACGATCACTGCTCTGAACGACCGCGCGCACGACGTAGAGGCTCAGCACGATGTGCATGAGCGTCGCGAAGAGGCGTTCGGTGAATGCCAGAAGGGACGTTGCCACATCTTGCCCTCCGAGGAAAGTGATCGCGGTCTCAAGTTGCGCGAGAGATTCAGGCGGCAGGTTCTCAAATGCGCTCCCGTCGGCAACCGAACCGAGGAGTAGTAGTGCTGCAACGGATGGAACGAGTGTGAAGATCAGCGCCTCAATGCCCGCGTGCCCGAGTCCGAAGGCGACTCCGCCACGCTCGGTACGTACATATCGCGCCGCCTTGCTCAAGATAAACGCGCGACTCCCCTCTTCGAAGATTCCGGCGCTGAACGACGCAATGAGGACGGCAGTGAACCAGCTGCCACTCCCTGGTGTTGGCGCAACCGCGCCGATCACCAGCGCGTTGATGAGCGTCAGGAGTGGGAGACGCGCGGCCTGACTGAGAACGAAGGCGACGCCGCCCCACGCCCAGACAGCTGCACCGTCGCTCAACCTGCGAGCAACAACGAAGCCGAAGACAACGAGCGTTGCAAGCGCACCTGCGAGAAGGGTGTATGAGGCTTGTGCCGAGTCAATCGCCACGGGATCTGCGGCGCCAGGGAAGAGCACTATCGGCGAGATGTGCGACGGCGAGGGGTGCGACGGCGTGCCGCGCTACGCCTCCGCCGTTGACTATCGCGCCACGTCCGGTACGCGATCACAACGGCGGCCGCAATTGAGACGGCAAGGCCGCCGAGTAGCAGAGCGATTGGTGCGCCGCCGAGGTCAAGGACGGTCTCAGGGATTGCCGCAAGTACCGCGGTGGTCAGGCCGACGGAGATCCAGGCGCGACCGACAAACGCGTGCGTGACGTCCCACACCTTCTCGCTCTCGAGTGTCCATGGAAGGCGCACACCGATGGTGTAGTTCTGCTTGATCTGCGGCATGGCGTAGCCAAGTAGCGCAAAGAACGCGCCGAGCGCGATCGGTGCCGCGTGGTCGAGTCGCGCCGCCTCGCCGAATCCGGAATTGATGATCGCCGATTGTGTGACGGCAAAGAGGAGGACGAGCCCCATCGCCACGTACCCGATCGCCTCTGCACTGCGCACGATGTTCGCGCGCTTTGGATCAAGCTTGATGGCCAGGAGGATCAGCGCCGCCGTCAACGCAAATACTGCAGGGAGAACAAACAGCGCCTCGCGTCCGGCGAAACCATCCGCCACGCCGTTGACATCCCAATGGATCGCTAACTGCGCGTCAGCGGGGAGCGTCTGGAAGGCGTAGAGCGTGAAGAATCCGGTGGCGGCAAGTGCAACCGTAGAGACGACCCGTGCGACGGGATTCATCAGAGTCCCTTGACTTCGGCGACCACCTGCGACAGCACGCTCTTCGCATCACCGAAGAGCATGGAGGTCTTCTCCAAGTAGAAGAGCTCGTTCTCAATACCCGCGAATCCGGTTGCCATGCCCCGCTTCACCACGATCACCTGCTCTGCGTCCTGCACGTTCAGGATGGGCATACCGTAGATCGGCGAAGCAGGGTCGGTCTTTGCGGCAGGGTTCGTCACGTCGTTGGCGCCGATGACGAGTGCAACGTCGCATGCAGCGAACTCTTCGTTGATCTCGTCGAGGTCGAAGAGGTGATCGTACGGGACGTTCGCCTCAGCAAGAAGCACATTCATGTGTCCGGGCATGCGGCCAGCGACGGGATGGATCGCAAAGCGCACGCGTCCGCCGCGCTTCTCAATAAGTTCCGCGAGCTCGCGCACCGCGTGCTGCGCCTGTGCGACCGCCATCCCGTAGCCAGGAATGATGATGACGTTGCGCGCGTAACCAATCCTCATCGCGGCGTCTTCAGCGCTGACCGATCGGGTGGTGAGCCCTTCGGCGCTCTTGCTTGATGCGGCCGCCACCTCTCCGCCAAACGCACCGAAGAGCACGTTCGCGAAGCTGCGGTTCATCGCCTTCGACATCAAGATCGAGAGGATGAAGCCGCTCGCTCCATCGAGTGCTCCGGCCACGATCAGGACGTTATTGCCAATTGCAAAGCCGGTCGCGCTTGCGGCGAGGCCCGCGTAGGAGTTCAACAGCGAGACGACCACTGGCATGTCTGCGCCGCCGATCGGCAGGACGAGGGTCACGCCGATCACGAGGGCGAGGAGGGTCATGAGGCCGAAGAGAATGACTCCGTTGTCGCCGCTCGCCGCGGGGCCGCCCGACTGCGTGGCGACCAGGTAGATCCAGAGTCCGATCGCACCAATGAAGATCGCCGCATTGATGATCTTCTGGCCAGGGAAGGTGATCGGTCGCCCAGAGATGAAGCCCTGCAGCTTGCCGAACGCCATGAACGAGCCAGTGATGGTAAGTGCGCCAAAGACCGTCTCGAAGCCGAGGGCGACCATCTTGATCACGCCTGGTCCGCCCGGCACATCACGGTAGTGAAGGAACTCGGCGATCCCCACGAGTGTGACGGCGAGCGCGCCGAACATGTGGCTGACGGCGATGCGCTGCGGCATGGCGGTCATTGGGACGAGGAGTCCCATCGGCAGTCCGATCGCGGTGCCGATCACGAGCCCGATGATGATCAGGTCGTAGCTGATGATCTGATGGTTGAGGAGCGTGCCGATGACGGCGAGGAGCATTCCCAGGGCGGCGAGCTGCATGCCGCGTCGCGCGGTATCTGGCTTGGTGAGACCGCGCAGGCCCAAGATGAACGCCGCCGATGCGGCGATGTATGCAACCTGGACGAAGAGTGCGCCGATCTCCGGGTTCACTTCGGCGCCTCCGTCTTCTTGAACATCTTCAGCATGCGGTCGGTGATCACGAATCCGCCAACCACGTTGATGGTGGCCGCCGCAACGGCGACCGCGCCCATGACGTTGATATAAAAGGGTCGCTCAGCACCAGCGATCACCAGGCTCGCAACGAGGCTGATCGCAGAGATCGCGTTCGTTGCCGCCATCAGCGGCGTGTGCAGGAGCGGCGGCACCTTGGTGATGATCTGATAGCCGGTAAACGCGGCGAGAAGGAAGACGTAGACCTCCACGATCTGCGCGTCCACGAGCGTGCCACCCGCCGTGCCGCTCGCAGCGGTCGGCGAAGAACCACTCATCAGCGTGATCGCGACGGTAGCCACTCCGAGTGCGGTTGCAATCACGCTGATCATCTCAATGCTCCTATCGCTTCACAAGTTCGCCGGCGTTGGTCACGAGCATCGGGCCTGTGACCTCATCGGTGGAATCAATCTTCAGCGCGCCACCCTCTGCCGTGAGGTGGTTGATCAGCGTACGCACATTTGTCGCAAACATTTGCGAGGCATGGAGCGGCACGCTCGCGGGAACGTTGGTTGCGCCAATCAGCTGCACGCCGTGCTTGACCACAGACTCGCCGGAGAGAACACCTTCCACGTTGCCGCCAGATTCTGCGGCAAGGTCGACCACCACCGAGCCTGCGCGCATCGTGGCGAGCATTGCATCGGTGACAAGGATTGGCGCTTTCCGACCCGGGATCAGCGCGGTGGTGATCACAAGGTCCTGACTGCTGATGTGCGCAGCGATGATCTTCGCGTTCTGCGCCGTCTCGTCCTCCGTCTGCGCGCGCGCATACCCGCCGCTCCCCTCCGCCTTCGCAGCGGGTTCGACGAACTGGGCGCCGAGCGAGCGCACCTGTTCGCCTGCAGCGCCGCGCACGTCGAACGCAGAGACAACGGCACCGAGTCGACGCGCGGTCGCGATCGCCTGCAGCCCTGCAACACCTGCGCCAAGGATGAACGCCTTCGCTGGTGCAATCGAGCCAGCCGCGGTGGTGAGCATGGGGAGAAACTTGTCGAGTGCAGCGGCTCCGATCAGGACCGCCTTGTAGCCGGCAACGCCGCTCTGCGAGGAGAGGACGTCCATGGATTGCGCGCGGGTGATGCGCGGCACAAGCTCGAGCGCGAGTGCGGTGATCTTGGCGTCCGCGAGCGCTGGAAGGATCTCTTCGTTTGCACCAGGGGTGAGGAGGGCAATGAGCGTGCAGCCTTTTGGAAGTGCGGCGACTTCTTCTACCGTCGGCTTTCGTACCTTCACCACCACGTCGGGCGCTGCGCCAGCGAGCGCCGCGATATCCGCGACAAGCGTCACTCCCGCCTTCTCATAGGCGGCATCCAAGAAGCCTGCGGCGCTTCCTGCACTGCGCTCAACAACGACCTGATGTCCCGCGGCGATCAGCCTGGCGGCTGCGTCCGGGACGAGCGCAACGCGGCGCTCGCCAGGGAGTCGTTCGCGGAGAATGCCAATCTTCATGGCATCAATCCTATCGCCCTCTTCGATTTAGGCAGGTAGGTACGGCCGATACGCAGGACTCCACATCGCTGCGTCCACCAGTTCTGCGATGCGATCCTGGGAGACTGCTGGCGCCCACCCGCCTTTGACGCCCGCGCGCACGACAGCGATCGCGATGGTTCGGCTTATTGCGCGCAGTTCTGCCAAGGGCGGATAGATGGAGTCACGGCCCGGTGGGGTGAGGGCGGCGAGCTGCTCCGCGGCAACAAGGAAGGCTTCGTCCGGAATCTTGTGCAGGCGACCAGCAATCGCAGCAAGGCCAACGCCCGGGAAGATGTAGACATTGTTCGCCTGGCTGATTGGGTGCGTCGCACCACCAGCGTTGACCGGCGCAAACGGTGAACCGGTTGCAACGAGTGCGCGTCCCTCACTCCACTCGAGGATCTGCTCTGGTGTGGCCTCCGCGCATGAGGTTGGATTCGAGAGTGGCCAGATCAAGGGAGACGGCGCGGCGGCCGACAGAGCACGGATCGCCACTTCGGTAAACGCGCTGGCCTGCCCGCTCGTCCCAATGAGTGCGGTGGGGGCGATCAACGTCACGATCTCTTCAAGGGTTGGTGTTGCACTCAGCGTGTGCAGCTTGAGCGCCTGATACGTTTCGCTGCTGATGGCGAGCTCGCTCTTGCCGTCGGTCAGATCGGTCCGGCCTTCGTGGACGATCCCCTTCGAATCCATCGCGATGATCGCGCGCGCGCGTTCACTCTCATTTGCTCCCGCACTCTCAAGGTGCTTCCGAAGAAGTCGCGCAATGCCGAGGGTTGCAGCACCCGCTCCGTAGAAGAGGAAGCGCTGGTCACGCATCCGCGTGCTTCCAGATCCACCACCCGCGTTCACCGCGGCGATGAGGCCGGCGAGTGCAACGGCACCAGTTCCCTGAACATCGTCGTTGAATGATGGGACGCTGTTGCGATACCGCTCCAGGATCTTGATTGCGTTCTCTTGCTTGAAGTCCTCCCACTGGATCACGCACCCTGGAAGCGCCGTCGCTACCGCCTCCACAAACGATTCAATGAATGCGTCGTACGCGGCGCCGCGGAGGCGCGGCTTTCGCCACCCCAAATACGCAGGGTCGCTCAGGAGTTCCTGATTGTCTGTTCCCACATCGAGCGAGACGGGGAGCGCCCACGACGGCTGGACGCCGGCTGCCGCGGTATAGAGGGAGAGTTTGCCGATTGGAATTCCCATCCCTCCAACGCCGAGGTCACCAAGTCCAAGGATGCGTTCGTTGTCTGTCACCACAATCAACCGCGTCTCACTGTTGCCTGCCGCGTTGTGGAGGAGCTCAGGGATTCGGCGCTGATCATCTGGTGTCACCCACGCACCGCGGGCGCGTCGCCAGATCTGACTCCAACGCTTGCACGCCTCACCAACCGTTGGCGTGTACACAACCGGGAGGAACTCCTCCATGTTCTCTGCGAGCAACCGGTAGAAGAGCGTCTCATTCCGATCCTGCAGCGCGGCAAGACCAATGTAGCGCTCCAACGGATCTTGCTTTCGGCGAATCTTCTGCAACTCAACCGCGACCTGCTCTTCAAGGGTGAGGACAGTTGCAGGGAGGAGTCCGTCGAGCCCCAGAAGTCGGCGCTCTTCCTTGGTGAACGCGGTGTCCTTGTTCAACGTGGGACGGCTCAACAGCGCCTTGCCGCGCTCTTTGACGGCGATCGGAGGGAGGGGTGTGCTCATAGGAGGGACAGGATAGCCGCGCGACGGGTGTAAAGTCTGAGCATGGCTGCGACGATCCTCGTTGTTGAAGACGATCCCGCCGTCTCCCTCGCGCTCGAAGTGGCGCTCAAGGGGGAGGGATATACCGCGCTGCTCGCAGCAACCGGCGACAAGGGCCTGGAGATTGGCCTTGCACAAGCGCCCGACCTCCTCATCCTTGATGTGCGCCTCCCTGGGATCGACGGGTTTGAGCTGCTGCGTCGCCTGCGCGCGGGCGGCTCCAAGGCACCCGTGATCATCTTGACGGCGCGTGACGAAGAGGTGGACACGATCCTCGGGCTCGAGCTCGGCGCCGACGACTACATGACGAAGCCCTTCCGCGTCCGTGAGCTGCTCAGCCGCGTGAAGTCCCAGTTGCGCCGGGCCTACGGCGACCTCGCGGACGCGCTCGGCGGAAGGATCATTCGCGCCGACGAACTCCTCATTGACCTCGAGCGCAGGCGGGTGAGCCGTGCGGGGAAGAAGATTGCCCTCACGCCAACGGAGTTCGAGATCCTGCGACTCCTTGCGGAGAAGCCAGGGCGCGTCTTCAGCCGACGCGACCTCCTTGAGCGCGTGCGCGACTACGACGCTGCGATCAGCGGTGACGAGAAGACCATCAATGTGCACGTCAGTCATCTCCGCGACAAGATTGAAGTTGATCCTTCAAATCCTCGCTTTGTCAGCACCGTGCGTGGCGTTGGCTACGCCTTTGCGGATCGGAGTGACCGCGGCGAGCGGAGCGGATCCTGAGCTCACTGTTCACGCGACTGTACAGTCTCCCTCCGCGAGGCCTGCGCGCACGACTTACCGCCGCATTTCTCGGGATCTTGGCGGTCGCCTTGACCATCTCCGGCCTTCTAGTCACTGAACGAGTCAGCAGTGAACTTCAGTCACAAGAGTTCGCCTCGCTGCAGGTTCGCCGCATGGCCGTGTCAAGTGCGGCGAGAAGCATTGCAATCGCTGCCGCTTCGAATGAGAGTGTCGTCACAAGAGACGGCGCCCTGAACCCGCTCGTTCGAGAACGCTTCTTGCTGCAAGATCCTGAACTGCAAGGGCTCGCCACAGTGATCGCTCGTGCTGATGTTCGCTTTCGCTTCGGAACGTGGGATGAGGCGCAACAGGAGTTCACCCCGCTTGAAGATGCCACGTTCACAATCGACTCTTCTGGCATTGAGGCCGCTCCAGGTGAGCGGCGCGATCTGATCGATAGCGGTTCTGAGGTTGTACTCCTCGGGGGGACGGAGACGATCGGCGCGGTCGAAGTGACGCTTGAGCGACCACTCTCCACGCGCGCAGCGCGCGTTGCGCAGGTCACCGGCGCGATCACGCTCGTCGGGCTTCTTGCGCTCGGCGCGACGATCATCTTTGCCACACTGGCCGCACGAAGATTTGCAAAGCCCGTTGGACTCCTCGCGGAGACCGCGATTGCGATCGGCGATGGCGATCTCTCCGCGCGCGTCTCTACCGGGCCAGAGGTTGCTGCCAACATTGAGATGGAGGCGCTGCTGGACGGATTCAACCGCATGGCGAGCCGACTTGAGGCAACCGTTGGCGCGCTGAAGCGCGAACGAGATCGCGGCCAAGAGCATCTCGCCGATGTCTCCCATGAGCTGCGAACGCCGCTGGCGGCACTGCGCGCATTTGTTGATCTTCTCGACGAAGGCGGGACCACAGATCCAGCGACACGGAAGCGACTGCTGGGTGAAGCGGGGCGCCAACTGGAGCGCATGGATGCACTCACCGCCAACATCCTTGAGCTCTCACGATTTGATGCAGGGATTGCGCGTCCAGAGTTCACGGAGTCTGACCTTCGTTCGAGTGTGAGTGCGGCAATCGAACAGGCAGCGGCGGGGGCGCGGCGCCGCGGCGTTGCGCTCGATGAGCAACTGCCGGCACGGCGCGTGGTGATACGACACGACACTACGCTCGTGGGCCAAGCGATTGCAAATCTTGTTGGAAACGCGCTGAAGTTCACGCCGAAGGGAGGGAGTGTCTCAGTCGCGGTCCGACCGCTTGCCACCGGTGCTGCAACAGTCACCGTGAGTGACACTGGTGTTGGCATTGCAGCTGAAGAGCTGCCTCGCATCTTCGATCGCTTCTATCGCGGAACTGAGGGACTCGCGGCATCGAGAAAGGAGACGCGCGCCTCTGGATCAGGGCTCGGACTCGCAATCGTGAAGTCGATCGTGGACATGCACGCCGGCCGCATTGTTGTTGAGAGTCTCCCTGGTAGCGGGACAACCTTCACCCTGACGCTCCCCGCCGACCCGCTCGCGGACGCGGATAGCGCGGTGGAGCCAACTCCATCCACGCAACCCTCCGCAACCTTGATCAGTGTTGGCCGTCGCGCAGCGGCGCTCCTCGGTGAGGTTGCGAAAACTTCACTTCGACTACGTCGTGTTCTTCGCGCAGACACCTCATCGTCTACGCTGAGCGAGCCGCCTGCGCCTGATCGCGCGCCGCCAACCACGAAGGAGAAGACGTGAGCGAAACTCGAAAGCCAATCTCGCGACGGAGCGCGCGACCGGTCCGATTTGAGCCGGAGCGCTCTGAGTGGCAACCGTGGCTTGAGAACCTGGATGACGGCGTCCCCAAGCCGAGCTCAGTCAGCGATGCCCAAGAGCCATCCACGATCGAGCCACGATCGGGCCTGACTGGGCGCGCGATCGGCGCACTCTTGGTCCTCTCGATCATCTTCGGGGCCGCAGGTGGCGCAGGTGCAACCTACTTCGTCCTTGGCGGAGCCCAAGGAGGCGAAGATATCGTGACGCAGATTCGCCAGACGCTCACCTCTGAACAGTCGGCAATCGTCAATGTTGCGGAGCGTGTCTCTCCGGCGATCGTCACCCTTGAGGTGACCACGGCAGGAGGCGAAAGTGTTGGCTCGGGGGTGATCTACTCTGCGAATGGATGGATCGTCACCAATCGCCACGTGATTGAGGACGCGACCAGCATCACCGTCCACCTCAAAGATGGTCGTGACTTTACCGGCACGATCTACGGCATTGACACGCTGGCGGACCTTGCCATCGTAAAGGTAGAGGCGTCCGATCTCTCCGCTGCAACGCTCGGGCGTTCGCGAGATATCCAGGTCGGGCAGACCGCAATCGCCATGGGCTCGCCACTGGGCGTCTACACCAACTCTGTCACAGCGGGGATCATCTCTGCACTTGGTCGACAGATCACCACTGAGTCCGGCAGACTTGACGGGCTCCTGCAGACAGATGCGGCAATCAACCCTGGAAATTCCGGTGGCGCGCTCGTCGACTCCAGTGGTGCGGTGATCGGCATCAACACGGCGATCTCCAATGAAGGTGCGGGGATCGGCTTTGCGATTCCAATTGATATCGCTCGCCCGATCATGGAACAGGCGCTCGCCGGCGTACCACTCTCACGACCTTGGATTGGAATTCGCTACACGTCGCTTGACCGTCGTGGAGCGACGCAGAACAACCTACCCGTCTTCCAGGGGGCGTGGCTCACGCCGGGAACCGAGCCTGCGGTCGTCCCTGGCAGTCCTGCCGAAGCGGCCGGGTTTGCAGATGGTGACATCGTCGTGAAGGTGGAAGGGGTGGCAATCGATGAGCTTCACCCGTTGCAAGATCTCCTGGTGCAGTACTCGCCTGGTGCCACCATCGTGCTTGATGTGCTGCGTGGAGAGAGCGTCATCCAGCTCTCCGTGACGTTGGGGACGCGACCAAACCAGTAGCTGCAGCGCTAGTCGTCGAGGCTCCCATCGTTCGGAATGCGCCCTTCGCGCATCAGGCGCTCACGAACTGCACCGACGAGATAGAGAGAACCGGCAACGACCACCGCGCCGCGCAGTGAAGCCGCGCTGTCGAGTGCCTGGATGGGATTTACTGCGCCACTGATCCGTGCACCGAGTCCCGCTGCGCGTGCAGCAGCGGCGAGGTCATCCACAACTGCGGAGCGCGCGTCTCCCACACTGGTACAGATCACGGTGGCGTGTTGCAGGATCGGTACCTGTGCGAGCGCACGGAAGATTTCAGGGATGGACTTGTCTGACATTGCGGCGATCACGAGCGTCAACGGCGTCACTCCCGCAACTCCATCCGCGTCTTGGAGGACTGGTGCCAGATCGCGGATGCTCGCCGCCAGCGACGCTGCCCCATCTTCGTTGTGGGCACCATCCAAAAGGAGATCCCGCGAATCTTGCGCGCCAAACGGCTGACGGATCAGTTCCATGCGCCCAGGCCATCTCACCGTGGCAAACCCTTCTCGAATTGCTGCGTCGCTCACCGTCAGGATCTCCGCTTCGCGCATCGCGTCAAGTGTTGCAAGTGCAACCGCCGCGTTGTCTCCCTGGTGTTGGCCAAGAAGTCCAACCTGCACCAGTCCGAGGCGTGGAAGCTCTACCTCGATCCCGTCGCGACCTCGCGGACGAACCGCACCACGCGCTGCCTCAGTGAGGACGACACCAACATCACGTGCTCGCTCGCGGATCACGCGGAGTGCCCCGCCACGTTCGCTCGCTCCCGTAACCGCACGATCGCCTGGCATGATGATCGCCGCCTTCTCCTTGGCGATCAGCTCAATGGTGTCGCCAAGATATTCCTGATGATCGAGCCCAACATTCGTCACCACTGCGACGCCGCCATCCCAGGCGTGCATGGCGTCAAGGCGACCGCCGAGTCCAACCTCAACCACTGCCCGGTCGATGCCCGCCGCGTGAAACGCATCGAAGACGACCCCCGCAAGTAGCTCGAACTCCGTCACGGGGCCAACGGCGCTCTCCACCTGATCAGCGGCGCTTAGCGCGCGCTCCACCGCCGCCGCGAACGGGAGCGGGGGGAGCGGCTCACCGTTGATCCGAACGCGTTCGCGATAGGAGATTAGGTGCGGCTTCGGCGTGCTGCCATGCCGTATGCCCCCCGCGCTGAGTGCGGCAGAGAGGAGTGCGCTGACGCTCCCCTTCCCGTTCGTCCCAGCGATGAGCGCGCCCCGCACCCCACGCTCAGGGTGTCCGAGTGCCTTAAGAAGCGCAACGGAGCGCTCAAGCCCAAGGCGGACGCCGAAGCGGCCGCGTGCGCGAATGGCAATCTGTGCCGCCACCCACGCGTCTAGGCTGCGACCCTCTGCAGTGGCGGTGCGCATGCGCTCGCGTGCAGATTCAACCTCACGCCGCAGCGCATCAACAACCGCGGGGTCAGACGGAAGCTCTGGCATCTACTGAGCGTAGCGGTGAATCTGGCCTGCGTGCCACAATCAGGCTCATGACAGGGTTCAATCGACCCGGATCGCAACCGCCACGGCGACGCGGTCTCTTCGGCAACCGCAGTGAGAGTCGCGGTGGCAGTCGTCAGCCAATACGGCGTGTTGATTCAGCGGCGCCAACACGCGTCGCAGTCTCCTACGCATCACAACGTGCGCCTCAGCGCGGTGACGGCTCGTTCGGCCGTGCCGTCACCACGTTCATCACGCGACTCGTCGGGCTCGGCGCGGTTGCGATCTTGATTGTTGCGGCGGTCCTCGGTGCGCGCCTGGTGATCTCGCTCGGTGAGCCCACACAAAGTGCCTCCCCAAGCGACGCGATCCCGTCTGCCTCTGCAGGTCAACCCCTGATCGTCGCGCCAGACCCAGCGATCGTCGCGAGCGCAACCATCACCGTCAGAGGCTCACTCCCAGATGACCTCCTCGGGCTCAGCAATGCCGTCCTTCGCATCAACGTTCTTGGGGCCGATGGGTCGCAACGCGTTGGCGCAGAGATTGAACTACCGCGGACGCCTGGTTTTGAAGTGAGCAGTATCCCTCTGACCGAAGGTGAAAACACGATCACCGCCGTGGTTGTGGCTGACGGTGTGGAGAGGACGCCGAGCGCTGGGATCATCGTCACGCGTGACAACACTGCGCCGCTTGTCGAGATCACCTCACCCACACCCGGTCAGCTGGTGAGTGGCGCGGAGGTGACGGTGCGTGGCACGAGCGAGGCGGGCGTGGAGATTCAACTTCGAAACGACACTTCTAGCCTCACCGCATCGGGCACGTCGAACAATAGTGGGAACTATGCGGTAAACATCTCACTCCGCAACGGTGTGAACCTTCTCACAGTG
Organism: Candidatus Limnocylindrus sp.; assembly: GCA_046081085.1. Lineage (GTDB taxonomy): Bacteria > Chloroflexota > Limnocylindria > Limnocylindrales > Limnocylindraceae > Limnocylindrus. Next base: position 3,271 of record JBJTVF010000031.1, on the reverse strand, counting down.
GTGGCGACTGACGCCGTGGGAAACAGCTCGCGCACGAGCGTGGAGATCACCACAAACGCGTCGGTCGGCCGGGTCATCGTGGTCGCCAATCCTGCAACGATCTTCTTGAACAAGTCGCCTAAGGCGTTCCGCATTACCGCAACCGCCACAGACTCTACTGGTGCAACCGTTGTCGGGGCAACGGTCTGCATGATGATCACCGCACCGGGCCTCGCACCGATTTCGCTCCCCTGTACAACCTCAGATTCAAACGGTCGCGCGATCGGCGAGTACACATTCCCCGAGAATTACAACACCGAGGGGCGAGGGCTGATCCTTGTCACGTACTCACTTGCGGCAGGTGATCCACTTGAAGCGACCACGGCGTTTACCGTGAAGAAGAAGCCGTAGTGGACGGCGCACGCCTCGCGTGGCAGTGCCCTTCTTGCGGCGCGCTGCAAGAGGAGACGGGTCGCTGCTGGGTCTGTCAGGCGCCAACCACCGCGTGCGGAACCTGTAGACATCTCCGTCGCGCCGTCGTTGGGAAGATCAGCTACTGCGGCATCGACAAGAAGAAGAAGTTGGTTACCGAGAGTGATGTCCGGCCTTGTTGGACGGCTCCTGTGGAGCTGCAACGCGCCGCACGTCATGGGCGCCGCGTTGACGGTGCTGACGTGCGCCTGCCGCGACTCAGCTGGGCGAGTGGCGGCCTCTGGGAGGGCCTTGAGGCGTAACCCTACGGACAGCCAGCGAGTGGCGTACCGAACGGACTCGACGCAACGATCGTCACCACGCTTCCGCTCGGAACCAAGACTCCCGCCGCGGGTGAAATCACATCAACGATCGCAGTGTCGTCGAGGGCGGCTGACGCAGGGTCAAGCGTGAGCCCCACCGCTTCTAGCATGAGTGACGCCTCGCCGACAGCGGCGCAGCGCAGCACCGGCACCGCAGTATCTGCAACGCCGGATGGCGAGGCGCTCGCACCTGGCGATGGCTCAGGCCCGAGCGAAACGACAAGATCCACGCGACTCCCGTTCGCCACCTGGAGCCCCGCTCTCGGATTCTGCTGAAGCACGCTCCCGAGCGGAGCATCTGGAGACCAGGCGGAGATCACCTGGCCGAGACGCAGGTTTGCGGCGCGGAGTCGCCTCGTCGCCTCCTCCTCTGTCGATCCGAGCAGTTCAGGGACGACCGCAAGCCCGCTCCCCGCCACCACGCGCACCTCGATCACGCTGTCCAGCGGAACGAGCGTTGAAGGATCCGGTGACTGGGAGAGGATGGTGTCCACAGGGAGCGACTCTGAGGTGACCCGTTCGGTCACCTTGATGCGCAGCCCGAGCTGTTCGGCAATTGGGATCGCCTCTGCAAGTGTGAGTGACGTGATCGGTGGCACCTTGACGTTGTCGTCTGGACCGGCTCCCGCATTGATGAGGCGCAACCCGAAGATCACCGCGGCGAGCAGCACAAGGACCGTCACCGCAACACCAGCGATCGTCAGCAGTGTGGTGCGCAGCGGCATCGCCTCATCATCATCATACCGAGCACTCTCATCAGATGGATCAACTGGCATCTCCGGCTCACCTGGTCCCGCCTCCCCCGCAACTCGCGCCACGCGCGTCCCAGCGAGTGCGCGCGGCGCACCTGCCGCAGGGCCAACCGCTCGTGGCGGGATTGATGTTCTTCCAACTTTGACCACATATTATTCGAGCGCATCTGCAACAAGCATGGCGCTCTGTGTTCGCTTCGCTGGATTGACAGCAAGCAGCTTCACGGTGATTGATCCGAGCTCCTCTGGGATCTCTGGACGCAGCATGCGCGGTGATGGGACTGCGTCATCTGCACCGCGCAGCGCCGGTCGTCGGCCCGTGAGCAACTCAAAGAGGACAACGCCGAGCCCGTAAAGATCTGACGACGACGTGGCGGGCGCACCAGCGGCAACCTCTGGCGCAACATAGTGGGCGGTCCCGGCAGGAGTTGCAGATCCTTTCGTACCGGTAGGAAGCCCGTCTTCAAGAATTGCGTGTGCAATGCCGAAGTCTGCAATCTGCGCGCGACCTTCGCGCCCAATCAGGATATTCCGAGACGAGACATCGCGATGGATGATTCCACGCTGATGCGCGGCTGCCAATCCACGAGCAACCTGTGCGGCAATTGCGGCGGCACGCCTAGGAACGAGTGGCCCAACGCGTCGCAGCATTGAGGCGAGATCTTCCCCGTCAACGAATTCCATGATGATCGCTGGCGCATCGCCTTCAGGGGTCACGTCGAACACGGCGGCAACATTTGGGTGCGCAATGATTGCTGCGGCGCGACCCTCTGCGCGGAATCGCGCGGTGGCGGCAGGAGATGCGGCAAGTGTGCCACGGAGCACCTTCACCGCCACATCTCGCCCGAGCACTTCGTCGGTTGCGCGGAAGACAGACGCGGCGGCGCCTTCGCCGATCTGTTCCTGCAGTCGGTATCGTCCCCCAATGAGATCGCCGGGCTTAAGGCGGATCTCGTGCGCCCCGCTCACCTCTCCCCGTCCCGAAGGTGCGACGCGAGTGCCACGCGCAAGTTTCTGCCAAAGGTTGGGTGTTCAAGCGCAAGGTCAAGATTCGCCCGCAGCCAACCCTCGGGAGCACCGACGTCGTATCGCGTGCCACCGAACTTGTAGCCGACCACCGGCTGGTCTGCTGCGAGCGCCTGAATTGCATCGGTGAGTTGGATCTCCCCGCCCGCGCCGTGCTGTGTTCGCTCAAGCGTTTCGAAGATCTTCGGGCTCAGCACATAGCGGCCCACGATCGCAAGCTTGGATGGCGCAACTGCGGGTTCGGGCTTCTCAACAAGGCCACGCAGTGGGATGGTTCGGCCCCCATCAGGTGCTGGGAAGGTTGGATCGGGCTCCACGATCCCATAGCGTCGGGTCTGGTCAGCCGCCACCTCCATCAGTGCCACGACGGAGGCGCTGCTCGCCTCAAAGGCCTTGATCAGTTCGCCGAGCGCTGGCTCCACGCCAACGATGAGATCGTCCGGGAGGACGACGGCGAACGGCTCTCGCCCTACTGCGTCGCGCGCCATCAACACCGCGTGCCCGAGTCCAAGCTGCTCTTTCTGACGAACCGTCACCAGGTGCACCATGTCGGCCACCGCCCGAACAGCGCGCAGATGTTCGATGTCTCCGCGCGCTTCCAGCACCGCTTCGAGGTCCGTCGCGCTGTCAAAGTGATCTTCGATCGAGCGCTTGTGCTCGCTCGTGACGAGGATCACCCGCTCAATCCCAGAGGCGATCGCCTCCTCAATGGCGTACTGA
>JBJTVF010000030.1:0-25373 GCA_046081085.1 Candidatus Limnocylindrus sp. | reverse complement strand
CCAGAGCGGCGCGGAAGAGCGCTCCATCAACGTCGAGAAGGATTGGATACTCAATCTCATAGCGTTCCGCGTACCCCCGAACGGTTTCGCGTAACTCTTGCACGGAGATCCCGACGAGGAGGAGTCCCTCGTCGCGATAGGCACGGTCGAGTGATCTGAGCGTCGGGGTCTCCTGTTGGCACGGTGGGCACCAGGTGGCAAAGAAATCGACGATGATCAGCCGCGGACCTTCTAGTCCCGCTACGCGCCGCGATGCGATCAGCTCACCGTAGGTTTCTCCGTCCGCCGAAGGCTGGTTCGGGGGGATGAGGAACTGGCTGCCAAGCAGCGGACCACTCGTATCGGGGTCGATCACGTACTGCCCTTGCTCGTTGAAGCCGGTGCCTGACGATCCAGGGATTGGGACGCTGGTCCCAGCGAGTCCGAGGAGGATCGCAATGCCGATCGCGACGACGACGATGCGAGCGAGTGCGCGACGCGGGAATGGTCCGATCATCGCCGCGCCTAGAGCCCGGGCAGTCCAGGAAGATAGCGCGCGAACTGTGGAAGGAGCCCAGCAGCGATCGCGACTCCGATGAGGGCGACCAGAACTCCACCGAGTCGACCGGTGGTGCCAGTGCCTCGTCGGAGCGAGGAGAGGACCTGTGGAGTCCGATTGTCACCGCGTGCGGCGATACCTGCGATCAAGATGAATGGGAGCCCCAGCCCGGCGCTGTAGCTCAATAGGAGTGCAGTTGCGCCGAGAGGATCGCTTGATGTCGCAGCAAGCGCAAGGATTGAGCCAAGGACGACGCCGATGCATGGCGTCCATGCTGCAGCGAAGGCGAGGCCAAGGAGAAGGCTTCCAGAGCGGCCAGCGGCGCGCACAGCACGTGGAGCAACGCCGCGATCCAGTATTGGGATGCGCACGAAGCCCGCCAGGTGAAGCCCGCCGACGATCACTGCAACTCCAAGCGGGAGCTGGATCGCAGGGAGCAGCCCTGCGAGTGCACCGCCAGCGTATGCGGCGCCGAGACCGAGAAGTGTGAAGAGTGATGTGAATCCACCCACAAAGAGAGTGGCATGTAGAAGTGGAGACTCCTCACCCCTGAGCGCTGACATGCGGCCTAGATACGCGGGGACGAGCGGGAGGACACATGGCGAGAGGAAGCTGAGCGCGCCCGCGAGAATGGCGGTGAGCAGGCTGATCTCAGACACTGGTCAGACGCGACTCTCGAGATCTGCGAGAAACGACTCAATCCGTAGCCGACTCGTAGCCAGTGGCAGAAGCGCGCCGCGGTACTCAATCGCTGGAATATCCGTGAGCAGACGTTGATGAAGGGCCGGATCCTGCTCGATATCGATCTCTCGAACGGTAGGGGGGAGCGGGGAGGCCGCGAGCACGGCGCGTAGGGCGCCTCGCGCCTCGTCGCAGAGTTTGCACTCGGGACGCGTGTACAGGGTGATCGGCTGGGGCTCCATCGTCGTATTCTCCCACGCGGGGCTGGGCTACCATCTTCCTCGAGCCCCCGTAGCTCAGTGGATAGAGCGCCGCCGTCCTAAGGCGGGCGTCGTCGGTTCGATTCCGGCCGGGGGCACCATTGGGCCAAAGGGGTCGGTTGAGGAGGACTGGTGAGCGAACCGCAGATCACGAAGGAGATTCCAGACTTCCAGCGGCCACCAGATGTTGGAGTGCTCCGCAACGGAGCATTCCTCCGCCTCTGGATCGCCCAACTTCTCACCCAGATCGGCGGGAATGTCGTCCTCTACGGGCTCACGGTGCTTGTGGCAGAGCGAAGCGGGTCGACGTCGGCGTTGAGCTTGCTCTTTTTGAGCTTCCTCGTCCCTGCAGTCGCACTCTCCCCAATCTCTGGCGTCTGGGTGGACCGCCTCGATAAGCGGCTGGTGCTTATCGTTGCGAATTTTTCCCGTGCCATAGCCTTCTTCCTGATGCTCGGCAGCGTGGACTCTCTCGGCATCGTGCTGCTCTTGAACATATTCGCGAGCTTCATGACCACCATCTTTGCCCCAGCCGAACTTGCGATGATTCCCATGCTGGTTCGACGCGAGCAGTTAACGTCAGCGAACGGCCTCTTCACCTTTACGCTCAACGCTGCGTTCGCGCTCGGCTTCGCGCTTATTGGACCTGCTGTCGTGCGAATTGCAGGGCCTGAGGCCTCAATCATCCTCGTGGCGATCCTCTTTCTCTTTGCCGGACTACTCTGCATTGGACTCCCCTCCGCGCCACCGAACGCACATGCGGACGGACTGATTGGCTCCACTCGTAGCAGCACTCGCACCACTACCACTGAACTCGTTGAGGGCTTGCGATACATTCGCGCACACGGATCTGTTGGTTGGTCGCTCCTCTACCTAGCGATCGCAGCAAGCGTCGTTGGCCTCATGGGCGTACTCGGGCCCGATTATGTTGCCGATGCTCTCGGCCTTGGAGCGCGTGACTTCTGGCTGATCGTCTTGCCAATTGGACTTGGGGTGGTCACGGGAATCTTGACGCTCAATAGCTGGGGGAAGGCCGTCTCTCGAAGGAGACTCATTGAAGGCGGTCTCTTCGGGGTTGGAGCCGGCCTTGCACTTCTTGCGCTCGCCGAACCTATCAGTGCGGCGATCTCTGATGGCGCTAGTACCATCGGAGGACTTCCGATCAGCACTGGTGCTTCAGCACTCGCCACAGTGATCTTCATCGCGTACTTCGCAGGCGCAGCGTATGGACTCGTCGCGATTCCAGCACAGACAGCGCTTCAGGAAGAGCTACCAGTTGAAGTACGTGGGCGAGTCTTCGGCGTGTTGAACATGCTCGTCAGCCTTGGCAGCTTTGTCCCGATCATCGCCGTGGGGCCGATCGCCGACAACTTTGGGGCAACGAACACGCTCCTCGGCGTCGGGCTGACCATTGTCGGGGTTGCCTTGCTCTCAATCGTACGCGGGCCGCGCCGCGTAGGGAGCTCTAGCGCGTCGTAACTTCCCCCTCTGCGGCCGCAACCGCGATTGCTGCGGCGAGCGAGGCATTGGACTCCGCGAGTGCAAGGTTGGCGGGGATGGAGCGCGCGGCAGTTGCATCGGCGATCGCCGCGAGAATTCTTGGCGTTGCTGCTGGGCCTCGTGCACCTGCGGCCTCCGCTGCGGCAAGACCCTTCTCAATCGCGACCGCGATCTCATCCGCTGGGATCTCGCTCGCTTCTGGGATTGGGTTGGCGACCAGAAGTCCGCCACCCCATCCGATGGCTCGTGCGGCACGCATCATTGCGGCAACTTCTCGCGGGTTCTCCGCGCGATGAGCGATCGGAAGCCCACTGCTGCGACTCCAGAAGGCGGGGAAGTCGTTCGTTCGATAACCGACCACGGGAACACCGAGCGTCTCAAGGACTTCAAGGGTCTTCGGAAGATCGAGAAAGGCTTTCGCGCCCGCGCTCACAACCGCAACTGGGTGTCGCGCCATCGCGCCAAGATCGGAAGAGACATCAAAGCTATCTTCTGCGCCACGATGTACGCCGCCAATGCCACCCGTCGCAAAGATCGCGATTCCACTAAGGTGCGCGATCGCCACCGTTGCGGAGACGGTGGTGACCCCGGCGGGGAGACGCTGTGAGATCGCGGCGGGGATATCTCGTTCGGCAAGCTTCACGGAAGCGTTGAGGAGACGATCCTCCTCGCTCGGTTCAACGCCCGCGATGAGCGTGCCATCAAGAAGCCCAGTGAGGGCAGGGACGGCTCCTACCGCTCGTATGGCGGCATTCACGCGGTCGAAGCAGATTCGGTTGTGGGGTGCGGGCAGCCCGAGGTTTGAGGTGATGGTGGACTCAAGCGCAACCACGGCGCGACCCGACGCGAGAGCGTCAGCAACCTCTTGTGAGATCCTTACCTGCACGTCATCCCCCCTCTTGCTGCTGCAGATGCGCGCGCGCCGAACGATGGCCCTGGTACAAGGCATCCTCCCATGAATCACCGCTTGCACGAGCAACAAGGAAGCCCCCTGCGAAAGCATCACCAGCACCCGTGGAATCAATCGATCCTGCTATCGGAGCTGCGGCGACTGAGGCGAGCACCTCGCCACTGGCGGCGCGCACGTCGGCATGACCAGCGCCACGCTTAACGATCAGTGTCATGCCTGCGATGGGCGACTGGAGGAGATCAAGGTAATCCGCCTCTTCTTCATTCGCGAAGAGATGCGATGCGCCACTTGCAGCGAAGCGCGCTCGGCTCTCGTCTGGACCCCAGGCGGTGAGCGCTCCAACCGAGGAGGCATCGAGCGAACTCGGTATGCCGCTCTCGCCTGCCTCCTGAAAGAGGCGCAGCATGGTGGTTGCCAGAGGCTCACCCATCAACGAATAGGCGGGAGCGTGAAGCCAAGCAGCCCCACGGAGCAACTCGGGACCTGGGTGTTGCAGGCTTGTTGCCACCCCACGATCTGGAAGCATGGTTCGTTCCCCATCGGGCTCAACGATCACGATGATTGATGGGCTCCTGCCTGAGCGCTGGAGAAGTGGTTCGACACCGGCGGCAAGGAGCGCCGCCTCTAGAGCGTTGCCTGTGGCATCACTTCCAATCGCTCCAAGGAACCGAGCACGGCCACCTGCGGCCACGGCTGCAACGGCCACATTGGCGGCACTACCGCCGCGTCGACGAGTGATTTGCGCCGCGGCGTCACTGCCGCGTCGCCACGGGGCAGTGAGGCGAACGGCAATCTCATCAATGAGGTCGCCGACGCTCACGATCAACGGCCCGTTGGCCGATCGTCTCACCTGGGGCTCACTGCCTGCGTTGCTCATTGGCGGGGAGTGTATCGGCTATCCTCTGAGACCTTGGGCGGTTAGCTCAGTTGGTTAGAGCGCAGCCTTGACATGGCTGAGGTCACAGGTTCGAGTCCTGTACCGCCCACCATTAGCCCGAGGAGGCAGGGAAGCGACGAATGGCTGACGACGCGGTCCAGGCGGTACAAGAGGAGGAGCTCCTCGCCGCCCCTGTGCGCGGATCAGCCGACGAACTCCTAGACGCTGGCGCTGCCGACCACTTCGGCCGCATGCGTCACTCGGCCGCACACGTGATGGCCGAGGCGGTGATGCGCCTCTTCCCGGGGGTCAAACTTGGCATCGGCCCAGCGATCATCGACGGCTTCTACTACGACTTCCTTCTCGAACGCACGCTCACGCCGGAGGATCTCGCTGCAATTGAGGCGGAGATGGCGAAGAGCATCGCCGCGGACCACACGTTCAAACTGCAGGAGCATACGTTTGGCGACTTGCGTGCCTCACTCGCTAAAGCGGATCAGGTGCTCAAAGTTGAGATCTTGGACGATCTTGCAGCGAACGCAACGGCATCCGGACAGCCAGTACCGAGTGTGACCACGTACACACATGGCGAATTCCAGGATCTCTGTCGCGGCCCGCACGTTGAGAGCACCGGGAAGATCGGTCCGTACAAACTCCTCTCGGTTGCTGGCGCGTACTGGCGCGGCAAGAGCGACCGACCTGCGCTGCAGCGCATCTATGGAACCGCGTGGGACACGCAAGAAGAGTTGGAGCAATTCCTCTGGCGCCGCGAGGAGATGAAGAAGCGGGATCATCGTCGACTCGGCGTTGCGCTCGATCTCTTCTCATTCCATGACGTATCACCGGGGAGCGCCTTCTGGCACCCCAAGGGGCAACTCCTCTGGCGCACCCTTGAAGGGGCGATGCGCGAACTCCAAGATGCGCGCGGGTATCAGGAGATCTCCACGCCGATCATTGTGAGCAAGCGCCTCTGGGAGAAGTCTGGGCACTGGGACCTCTACCGCGAGAATATGTTCATCATTGAGTCAGAGGGTGAAGAGTTCAGCCTGAAGCCGATGAATTGCCCCGAAAGCACCGTCATCTACAAGACAAAGACGCGGAGCTACCGTGATCTTCCACTGCGACTCGCCGAGTATGGCCGTCTCCACCGCAATGAGCTGTCTGGAACTCTGAGCGGCCTGACCCGCGTGCGTCACTTCATCCAGGATGATGGGCACATCTATGTACGGCCAGATCAGATCGAAAGCGAGATTGACGCGCTGCTCGGCGAGGTTGCTACGGTCTACGGTTGGTTTGATCTACCCGTTGAATTTGTCTTCTCGACGAAACCAGCCAAAGCGCTCGGTGATCCGAAGCTTTGGGAGAAGGCAGAGTTGATGATTGAATCGGCGCTTAAGCGGTCGGGCGCCGTCTGGCGCCTTAGCCCAGGAGATGGTGCGTTCTACGCACCGAAGATAGATATCATTGTTCGCGATGCCCTTGGACGTGAATGGCAGACTGCAACCATCCAAGTTGATCTCGCCATGCTCCCTGAGCGCTTCGATCTTGAGTATGTTGATGAGGCGGGAGAACGCGTCCGACCGATCGCAATCCACCGCGCTATCTACGGATCACTGGAGCGCTTTATCGGCATCCTCGTTGAGCACTTCGCGGGAGCACTCCCACTCTGGCTTTCACCTGAACAGGTGGTGATTATCCCCATTGCGGATCGCCATCTTGATGCAGCCAAGGCTGGTGCCGAGATCTTGCGCCGCGTAGGGATTCGCGTGAGCATTGATGATTCGTCGAATCGCATGCAGAACAAGATTCGCCTTGCGCAAGAGCAGAAGGTGCCGCTGATGCTAGTCCTTGGTGATAAGGAGATCGAGGCGGGCGGTGCTGCGCCACGCTGGCGAGATGGGAGCCAGGAGCCAGCGACCAGCTGGGATGCGCTCGCGGCGAGGCTCGCTGCACTTGTGTCGTCACGAAGCGTCTCGTGAGACGAGCCTCGGGCAGCCCCCTTTTGTTGAGGTGCTACGATGGCAGCTCCCGCGGAAGTTCTCCGTGTGGTTTGGCCTAGACGATTGTGAGGGTGTAGCCGATTAAGGACCTGCGCATCAATCTGCAAATCCGCGTACCGCAAGTGCGCGTCCTTGATGAAGACGGCAACCAGCTGGGAGTCCTCCCCACACACGAAGCACTCCGACAGGCACAGGAGCGCGGACTCGACCTTGTCGAGGTCGCTCCAATGTCGGCCCCGCCCGTCTGCAAGTACCTGAATTACGGTCAATACAAGTACGAATTGCAGAAGAAGGAGAAGGACTCGAAGAAGCGGCAGAAGATCGTTGAACTAAAGGAGCTCCGCTGCACCCCCAAGATTGGCGAGGCTGACCTTCTGACGAAGATCCGCCAGGCCCATAAGTTCCTCTTGGCGGGGGATAGGGTCAAGTTCTCGGTCAAGTTCCGTGGCCGTGAGGCGACCCATCCAGAGATCGGCCGTGCGATCCTCACCCGGGTTGCGGAGGGGCTCGCCGATGTTGCCCAACTTGAGCGCCCTCCGCTCCTTGAGGGGCGTTTCCTCTCGATTCAGCTCCTTGCGCTGCCCAAGGCGAAGGGTCGAGAGCCATCTGCCCCGAGTTCCGCTACGCTACCCGAACCAACCGCCAGTTCACCCGAAGGGGAGTGACATGCCGAAGATGAAGACGCACAAGGGGGCCTCGAAGCGCATCGGCTTCACGGGCTCTGGGAAGCCGATCCACGTCATGGCCTGGCGTGGCCACCACCTAGAAATCAAATCACAACGCCGCATCCGCCGCTACGCGGGCAAGGCGGTGCTTGGACGCACGCATCACAACCAGATCTCGCGACTGCTGCCCTACGGCGGCTGAGTTAAGGAAGGGGAGAGCGCATGGCACGAGTAAAGCGCGGAGTAGCTGGGCATAAGCGCCATAAGCGCCTGCTTGAGGCTGCCTCCGGCCGTCGCGGCACGCGATCCAAGCTTATTCGGCCTGCCCGCGAAGCCCTCCTCCACGCGCTTGCGTACGCCACACGCGACCGACAGCAGCGAAAGCGCCAGATGCGTGAGCTCTGGATTCACCGCGTGAACGCGGCAGCTCGGCTGAACGGTCTCTCGTACTCTGTCTTTATCGCCGGTTTGAAGCGCAACAACGTTGCCATTGACCGGAAAATGTTGGCTGACCTCGCCGTTCGCGATGCTGCGGCCTTCACTGCAGTCGCGGACGTAGCGAAGCGCGCCTGACGCGCTAGGTCGCAGCCGTGGAGCTTGCGGCACTCGAGAAGCAGCTTCGTACCCTTCAGGATGAATCCACAGCGAAGATTGAGGCCGCCACATCACTCGCAGACCTTGATGACCTTGGCACTTCGCTGTTGGGTAAGAAGGGGGCGTTGACTGAACTGCTGCGGGGGATCGGTTCACTCTCTGCAGACGATCGCCCGAAGATCGGCGCACTTGCAAATGAGGTACGCGCGGCGATTGAATCGGCCCTGAAGTCTCGTCGCACCGTTGCGGGAGCCGCTGAGCTTTCCGCGCGCATCGCCAGTGAAACTGAAGATGCAACAACACCAGGTCCACTTCCAGCATTCGGCTCCCTTCATCCGATCCCAGAGACGATCTCGGCGATCGCACAGATCCTGGGTTCATTCGGATTTACGGTTGTGGAGGGCCAGGAAGTTGAAGACGATCTCACAAACTTTCAGCTGCTCAACATACCGGAGGACCACCCTTCTCGAGATTTGTGGGACACGCTCTACCTGCGTGAGCCAGGCCGTCTCCTCCGCACCCATACGTCGCCAGGCCAGATTCGAACGATGCGCACGATCGAGCCGCCGATTCGAGTCATCCTTCCTGGGCGCTGCTACCGATACGAAGCGGTGGATGCGAGCCACGGGTTTGAGTTTCATCAGGTGGAGGGGCTGCTCGTTGATCGCGGAACGACGCTCGCCGATCTAAAGGGGATTCTGGATGAACTTGCTCGGGGGCTTTTCGGTCCAGGAACGCGCACCCGCTTTCGCCCCGGCTACTACCCGTTCACAGAGCCTTCGGTCGCCGTCGATGTCTCGTGGGACGGCTCAAGGGACGGCTGGATGACGATCCTTGGTGCGGGGATGGTGCACCCGATCGTCTTGGAGAACGGGGGCATCGATCCCGAGAAACACCAAGGTTTCGCCTTCGGACTCGGCGTGGAGCGCATCGCCATGCTGCGTCACGGGATCCCAGACCTTCGCGCGCTGCTTGAAAACGATCTGCGCCTCCTGCGAGGCTTGCGATGAGGGTCCCGATCTCCTGGCTGCGAGAGCTCGTGGATGTACAGCTGACCCCTGAGCAGCTTGCTGATGCGTTAACGCTGCGTGGCCTTGAGGTACGAAGCGTCGAGCGTTGGGGGGGCGCTTGGAACAAGATGGTCGTAGGCGAACTCCTTGAAGTCGGACCACACCCACGCGCTGACCGGTTGCAGTTGACGAAGGTGCGTGTTGGGAAGGATCAGGTGTTGGAAGTCGTATGCGGTGCACGCAACATCGCCGCCGGTCAACGCGTCCCTGTGGCGCTGGTCGGCGCCCTGATGCCAGATGGCCGCACGATCGAGCGCGCCGAGAAGATGGGAGTCGCTTCTGAAGGGATGCTCTGCTCTGGCGCAGAGCTCGATGCCACAGATGACGGTGACGGCATTCTGATCCTCGACGCAAAGGCCCCGCTTGGTGCGCCACTCGGTGATTATCTCGGCGAAGACGTCATCGACGTTGATGTGAAACCGAACCGTGGCGATCTTCTGTCGATCCTTGGGCTGGCGCGTGAGGTTGCTGCGATCACCGGTGCCCCTGTGAGCTATCACGCGCGCAGCATCAGTGAGTCCGGAGAGAAGGCGAGCGACGAGCTATCACTCTCGGTGGATGATGCAGGACTCGCCCCGCGAGTTGTGCTTCGTATCGTTGATGGCGTCAAGGTAGGCGCTGCCCCAGATGCGGTGCAGATGCGATTGAAGGCGGCGGGCCTCCGTTCGGTCTCAAATGTGGTGGACGCCACAAACTACATCATGCTCGAACTTGGGAAGCCGACGCATGCCTTTGATCGTCGCGCCGTTGGCAGCACGATCCATGTCCGGTTGGCGAAGCGTGGAGAGACACTTGAGACCTTGGATCATGTCTCACGAACGCTTGATGGGAGTGACCTTGTGATTGCGGATGAGCGTGGCGCCCTCGCTCTTGCAGGAGTGATGGGGGGAGCATCAAGTGAGGTAGGGGCTCAGACAAACAGCGTGATCATTGAGAGCGCCGTCTTCGCACCGACCTCTATCCGCCGCAGCGCCCAGCGGCACAGCCTTCGTTCCGAAGCTTCACACCGCTTCGAACGCGGGCAAGAGCTCGATTTGGCACCGGTAGCCGCTGAGCAGGTTGCAGCGCTGATCACTGCATGGGCTGGAGGGAGCGTACGCGCGGGTTCGCTCGATAGCGATCCGAAGGCGATCGGTAGGTTGCGAACACTCCCGTTCCGACCCGCTCGCGTCCGGTCACTTCTGGGCGTTGAGATCTCGAGTGAAAAGCAGGCAAACCTGCTCGCCGCCATTGGCATTCAGTGCACTGACGTAACCAAGGCATCGCCAGTCCAGGTGACACGGACACGAACCGTAAACGCGGAAAAGGGGAGTCTCCTCCTTGCAACCATACCCGCGTGGCGGCGTGACATTGAGTTTGAAGCGGATATCGCGGAAGAGGTCGTTCGCCTCTTTGGCTATGACAAGATTCCGCCAACGCTCCCTGGTCGAGACCTTCCTAGCTACCGCCCACAGCCAACGACGCTGCGAGATCTCGTGCGCGCACAACTTGCCGCCGTAGGGGCGAGCGAGGCGGTCACCCACGCACTCGTGTCTGAAGCGCTGAGCGATCGACATGCGGAGCCGATCAACCTTGTCAGTGGGGAGCTCGCTGAGCGCGAAGGTGCTGCAAGCAGTGCGCTCCTGACTCTCGCAAATCCGCTCTCCGTAGATCACGATCGATTGCGGCGCTCACTCTTGCCGAGCCTCCTTGACCGTGCAGAGGCAAACATTCGCTATGGCGCGCAAAGCGGCGCCCTCTTCGAAGTCGGTCGCGGGTACGGTGGCGGGAGCGGCGGTCCACAAGAGTGGACACGACTCGCAATCATCGCATGGGGAGAGATGGGCGCTGCGGCGCCAGGGGAGAGGCCGCGAGTTTGGGATCTCAATGAGATGAAGCGAGTGATCACGTTGCTCACAGTCGTCACGGATACCACATCTCGTTTTCTGCCACTGGTGGATGGCGACGGCACGCTGTTGCACCCAGGGCGCTCCGCGCGCATTGGGGGAGACGGAATCGCTGGCCTCGTGGGCGAGCTCCATCCGGGAGCCCCAGAGTGGCGCGAGGCACCGCGTTTCATCCTCGCTGAGTTTGCCCTACGCGGACTGCGCGCTGGCCTGCCGAAGGTGCGCCAAGTCATTCTGCCGCCAACCACACCTCCGGTTCAACGTGACGTCGCGCTTGCGGCTCCTGCCCGTGTAGCGGTTGGAGACCTTGTGGCACTCGCACGTGAGACTGTTCCTCTCGCTGTACGTGTTGAACTCTTCGATCTCTTCTCTGGCACTGGATTGGCTGAGGGCGAGCGCTCTGTGGGGCTCCGCTTCACCTTCCAGCCTCCGCAGGCAACAGGACTCGACGAAGCGATCAGCGACCAGCTTGCGAAGTTCACCACAGGCGCTGGAAAGAGGTACGCGACGCGGGTGCGCGGGGCTGAGGCAGAGTGAGCCTCACGGTTGCGGCCGACGCGATCGTCCTCTTCGGCATCGTGATCGCCGTGTGGTCTGGATGGCGCACTGGCGCGGCACGAATGATCGTGTCAACGCTTGCGGCGATCGCAGGTATATTCCTTGCGGCACAGGGGAGAGGGCCATTCGCAAGCCTGATCTCACAGGTACTTCCGGATGCCGATGAAGTGCTAGTAAGCCTTCTGATCTTGGTTGGAGCGTCGTGGATCTTTCTCGGTCTCCTCTCTTGGATTCTCGGCAACGTGCTTCGTGGAGTCTTGCGCACCATTCGACTCGGTCTCCTCGATGACGCACTTGGCGCGGCCCTCGGACTTCTGCAGGGACTCTTGATCTTCGGCGTGCTTCTCATACTCCTGAGCGCGTTGGCGGGCGTGAGCGGCCTCCCAGATCCGATCGCTGAGGTGTCGAAGGCGGCTCAGGGGTCGCAGGCGGCGGGCCTGCTGCGCGAAACGATCTACCCGCTCCTCTGGTCACTTCTCGGCGCTGGCCTGCCGAGCGAGTTGCAGCAGATCCTCCGCCCATAGGGGCGAGATGAGAGCAACGCGACCGCCGTATGACGAGCGCTCTCTCCAGCGCCTGGAATGGAGTGCGCTCCTCTCGCTGATCGCGGTGAAATGTGGCTTCGCCCCTTCCCGTGAGCGTGCTCTCGCCATGCGCCCCGCGCTCGGCGATGCGATGGCGACGCGTAGACGCGAGTTGACGCAGGAGATCACGGCGATCCGTCAACGAGGCGTGGATCCACACGTGGGTGGCGCCGCGGATCTTCGTCCCGCGCTCGATCGCGCGGAGAAGGGGGGCGTCCTTGATGGCGGCGCGCTCTTTGCAGTTGCCGAAACGCTTCGGGTGGCAGAACGGCTCAAAGGGGAACTGGCAAACGGAGGGCCAGCGCTGGTGCGAGTCGCCGATGAGATCACCCTGAGCAGGACGCTGCGCGGGCGACTTGAGCAGGCGATCCTGCCTGACGGGACGCTCTCAGACAATGCGTCTCCGCTTCTGGGAGGTCTTCGCGCTAATCATCGCGGCGCACTTGAGCGGCTACGGACACGCCTTGAAGGGCTTGCCCATGCAAAGGCGTACAGCCCACATCTGCAGGAGCCAATCGTCACCCTTCGCAACGGGCGGTACGTGCTCCCAGTCCGTGCGGAGGCAAAGTCAAAGGTTCCGGGGATCGTCCACGATACGAGTGCGACGGGTCAAACGATTTGGATCGAGCCCCTTGAGGTCGTTGAACTTGGGAACGCTGCGCGTGAGGCTGAGGCGGCTGTGCAGGGGGAGGAGGCGCGGATCCTCGCCACCCTGAGCGCGCTAGTAGGCGGGGAGGCTGTACCACTGCGCGGAACGGTTGCGCTCCTTGCCGACATCGATCTGGCCCGTGCAACAGCTGATCTTGCGGCAGAGGCTGATTGGAACTTTGCAGCAACGCGAACTGATGACCACCTCACGCTTCTCCGTGCACGTCATCCGCTCCTGCTCGGCGGAGCGGTTCCCATTGACCTTGAACTTAGTGACAGCCAGCGCGTACTCCTCATCACTGGCCCAAACACGGGTGGTAAGACGGTCGCCCTCAAGACCGTTGGTCTCCTGATCGCGGCACACCATGCTGGCCTCCCTATTCCCGCCGATGCCGGCTCTGGGATACCGCCTACAGGTGGTCTTTGGGCGGACATCGGTGACGACCAGTCGATCGCGCAGAGCCTCTCCACCTTCTCGGGACACTTGACCTCGATCTTGCGGATCCATCGAGCGGCAGAGGCCGGCGATCTGATTCTTCTTGATGAAGCGGGAGCGGGCACTGATCCCGCGGAAGGTGCGGCGCTCGCTGCCGCAATCATTGATGACTTTCGACGTCGTGGGATGCGCCTCTTGGCAACAAGTCACTATGCGGAGTTGAAGCAGTACGCGCATGTCACGGACGGAGTTGTCAACGGCGCCGTCGAGTTTGACCTCGCCACGTTGCGGCCAACGTACCGACTCCTTGTTGGCACCCCAGGCGGCTCGCAGGCGTTTGCGATTGCCGAACGACTCGGCCTTCCAGCCCATCTGCTGGATGCGGGGCAAGCGCGGCGGAGCGATCAGGGGGTAGCGCTCGATGCGTCACTCACTGCTGCTGCAGAGGCACGCGAGGCTGCACGTGAGGCGCAGCGTGTTGCTGAGGCACTCCAACAACGTGCAGATGAGTCGCTCCAGCAGGCCGTGGCGATACGGAGGCTCGCAGAGAATGAGTTGCGCGACGCTCGCCAGCGAGCCAGTGCGGATGCCCTGGCCTCAGCCGAGCAACTTCTGGCACATGTTGAACGACTGCGTGCTGCCCTCAACGACGGGGCGCTTACCCCTGCGGTTCTTGATGCAGAGGCCGCCCTTTCTGAAGCGCTCGCGCCGTATAGCCAGCCTCCCGGTGTCGACTCATCGACCGAGCACAGGAATGAGTCGGCTGAGATTGGCGATGACGTCCAACTGAACAGTGGCGTACGCGGCGAGGTCGTGGAGCGCTTGAGTGGTGGGAGACTGGTCATCGCCCTTGGGGGGATGCGCATCACCGTTGAAGAGCACGAGATTGCGGGAATCCTCGGCAAGGCAGCATCGCGTCGAGGATCTGTGGTTCAACCCCAGGCTTCCGCTGATGCAACTGCACGTCTCGATCTTCGAGGTGCACGCGTTGAAGATGCGCTTGCGGCCCTAGAGTCAAGGATTGATGCGGTGCTACTCGCCGGGGGTGACCGTCTCGAGATCATTCATGGCGTGGGCACAGGCGCGTTACGGGATGCGGTGCGACGACGCCTGCGGGAGTTGCCTGAGGTTCGTGAGGTGCGAGATGCTGATGCGTCTGGTCGGGACGGAGTAACGATCGCGATCCTTTAGGGGAGGGGAAGGGGAGAGAGGCACGAGCGTGTCGGCGCGATCTCGCCACCCCATGTGTTTCCGAGTGGCCGCCAATAGGACTCGTAGAAGTAGGTCGTCTTCCCCAGCTTTGCTCCCCCCTCGATGTTGATCCCTAATCGCGCACGTTCGGCCCATTCAATGTTTGCTGCTTGCCAGGTTGGCCACTCCGCTTCTAGGAGGCTAAGATCCATGAACTCCTTGCTGATCTGCGGTCCCGAGCAGCCGCTATCCCACAAGAGCCCTGTGGCCTGATCAATGTCAAGCGTGCGGTAGCTGCTGCAGGAAGTTGTCGGAGCGGTTCCCGGAAGGAAGTACTCTTCAACTGTCATCGTGGTGCATGGACCAGGGAGTTCACCCGTGTGGGCATCGATGACGATCTTCTCAACGCCCTCTGGCTCTGGGAATCGAGCGATCGGGAGGTTGCGTGTGATCTCGGTGAAATACGACTGCCAGAGACCACCCGCCGCCGAAAGCGAGAGGACGGTGGTTGGTGAAGCATCCGAGTTGCCTGTCCACACCCCTGTGACAAGGTGTTGTGCATTCGGGTCCGCTGGCGCCGCAAGATAGCCGAAGGCAGCAAGATCCTTCGCCTGATCTGTAGTCCCCGTCTTCATGGTTGCAGGCCGGCGCTTCCCGTTCTCAGCGATCAAACGACGAGATGCCCACACGGGGTTTTGCGATGGATCGGTGTTCGCGGCGATGATGTTCGTGATCACCTCAGCCACCGCGGGTTCCATCACGCTCCGTCGCTCACTCTCTGGGCTCGACGCCTTCCAGATCAGTTCTCCGTTGCGATCCTCGATTCGCAACACGTAGCGTCTTGGCACTGCGTCGCCCTTGCTCGCAAGTGCGCTGTATGCGGAGAGCACGTCCACGTAGCGGGACTCAAGTGTGCCGATCGCGATGGATGCGCCAGCGTAGTTGTCATCGCCAAGAAACTTGAAGACGCCGCTCCGCATGTCGTTCCAGATTCGATCAGCCCCGGTTCGCAGCGCTGTCTTAACAGCTGGAATGTTCAGCGAACCTTGCAGCGCATGGCGCATGCGCACTGGACCGCGTTCGAGGTTGTCCCACTCTCCGGGTGTCCATCCCTCACCAAAGTCGACAGGTACATCCATGAAGAGCGTGGCTGGTGTGATCGCTCGCTCTTGAAGCGCGTAGGCATAGATGATCGGCTTAACCGCCGAGCCAGGCTGACGATATGCCTTCAGCACGTCGTACTGGGGTTGGAAGGCAGGCGAGGTAGATTCGGCATAGTAATTTGCCGAGCCCGTGTATGCGAGAATGTCGCCAGTTCGTGCATCCATGGTCGCGATCGCCGCGTTGTGAATGTTTGACCCTCGAATCTTCTTGAGCCAGTCGGTTGGCTTGGGTATTCCGAGGCTCTGCAGATACGGCTTGTAATCCACCACGTCAGCGGAGAGGACGGCCGCCGCCCATTTGTCAGCGCTCTGCTGCATACTCCAGTCGAGTGTGGTCGTGATCTTATACCCGTCAGTGTCGAGCTTGGTGCAGACTGCTGAATCATCGGGGCAGACGACTGCCGCTGCCGCCTCGCGCACAATGTTGATGAAGTGTGGTGCGCGGACCTTTCGAAGGGGCGGCTCAATCAGGGTGATTGACTCGACCAACGCCGCATCAATCGCGGCATCCGTTACGGTTGGATCCTCGAGCAAGATTCCGTCATTGCGCGCATCTCGCAACAGGTTAAGCACGAGGGCTCGGCGGAGTGCAACGGGTGTGTCGAGGGGCACCTCAAGGACGCCATTCCCATTGCGTGCCGCCACGTTGCGCAGGTCATACTCGCTCGGCGCTTGCGGGATTGCGGCAAGGACCGCGGCCTGCCCGAGCGTGAGGAGCGAAAGATCCGTGATCCCAAAATACTCAGCAGCCGCCGCTTGAATCCCGTACGCGCGCGACCCGTAGTAGTTGTTGTTCATGTACGCCGTGATGATCTGCTCTTTCCCCGCGCGCTCAGGGAACTCCTTAGTGAGTCGAATCGCCTGGATGATCTCCTTTACCTTCCGTTCGTAGATGCTCCCCTGGAAGGCTGTTTCAGGAAGGAGGATCGCGCGCACCAGCTGTTGAGTGATCGTAGAGCCGCCGCGCCCTGAACCGCCGAGCGTATCGAGGGCCGCGGCGATGAATCCAAGCGGGTCGAACCCAGCGTTCTCCCAGTAGGTCTTGTCTTCGATCACGGTCGTTGTGTCAATCACGTGTGCAGGGATGGCCTCAAAAGGGATTGCCTCACGAAGATCGGTGCCGAAATCCGCGAGCTTCACTGTCCCGGTGCGATCAAAGACGCTAGAGTTTTCACCGAGCACGATTGAATCCAGATCCCGCGGATCTGGCAGGTCGAGAAGGACACGGTCGTAGACGCGGGTGATGCCAAAATAGGCAATGGTGGCGATGAAGAGGCTGATTGCCAGGAGGGCAAGCGGGAGGAGGACGGCGAGCCCGCCGGTTCGGCGTCGCGCTCGTCCGGCACCTTCAGGGCGGTTCGAACCAGCCATGCTCATCTCTCTGAAGGTAGCATAGGGTCGTGGTTGCTTCGTATCGCTCGAAACTGCTTGCCGAATTTTCCGAGCGCGGTCTCATCCATGAGGTGAGCGCTGGGCTCGATGATCGTCTGGCAAGAGATCCCGCAATCTCTGCCTACATCGGTTTTGATCCAAGCGCTGATTCGCTCCATGTTGGACACCTGATGGGCGTCCTTGCACTGCGGCGTCTGCAGCTAACGGGTGGCCGCCCGATCGCGTTGGTAGGCGGCGGAACGGGAATGATCGGCGATCCGTCTGGTCGCTCCGCGGAGCGGAATCTCCTTGACCGTGCCACGTTGGATGCGAATCGCGGGGCGATAGGCGCGCAGCTCGCCCGGCTCCTCGACTTCTCTGGCGCATCTGGCGCTCTCCTGCTGGACAACCTTGAATGGCTCGGTAGTCTCGGAATGATCGACTTCCTTCGCGATACGGGGAAGCACCTCACGGTCAGTTACATGCTCGCCAAAGACTCCGTGAAGAACCGGCTCGAAGGGGGCCTCTCCTTCACAGAGTTCAGCTACATGCTGTTGCAGAGCTATGACTTCTTGATGTTGCGCAAACTCCATGGGGTTGAGCTTCAGATGGGTGGTAGCGACCAGTGGGGGAACATCACCGCAGGGAGCGAACTGATCCGTCGCGTGGATGGCGACGGGCGCGAAGGGGCTCCGCTCGCGTTCGGCCTCTGCTACCCGCTGCTACTCGCAAAGAGTGGCGAGAAGTTCGGAAAGACGGCAGAGGGGGCCATCTGGCTCAGTGCAGAGCGCACCAGTCCATTCGCATTCCGGCAGTTCTTCATGGATCAGCCGGACGAAGCGCTTGAGGAGCTCTTGCAGCGCCTCACGATGGATGAGAGCGCAGCGATCCACGCGCTTCTCCAAGAGCATGCGAAAAACCCTGGAGGACGCGCGGGGCAACGACGACTCGCAACTGCAGTAACGACACTGGTTCACGGGGAGAGCGAGGAATTGCGTGCGCGACAGGTTGCGGAGACCCTCTTCGGTGGTCCTGAAGGAAGGGGGAGCGACCCACGCGCACTGGATGCGAGCGGACTCGCCACCCTTGCTGCGGAGTTGCCAACAGCGCCGCTCCCTTCTGCGGCAGAGACCACGCTGATTGACCTGGTGATCGCGGTCGGCTTCGCCGCCTCGAAGAGCGAAGCTCGTCGACTCGTGGAGCAGGGGGGCATCTCTATCAATGGTGATGCCGCCGCCGATCCGAACGCGTTGGGGAGCAGCTTCAGCCGCCTGAACGACGGATCGCTCCTCCTGCGCAAAGGGAGACGCGACTATCGGATGTTGCGAGCGGGCTGAGCCCCTCGCCTATACTCAGCGCATGTCTGGTCACTCAAAATGGTCAACCATCAAGCGCGCCAAGGGTGCGACTGACGCAAAACGAGCTGCGCAGTTTACGAAGGTCTCTCGCGAGATCACAATTGCTGCACGCATTGGCGGGCCCGATGCAGCCTCCAATCCACGACTGCGCCTCGCCGTTGAGAAGGGACGTTCCCTCAACATGCCAAATGACAACATCAGGCGCGCGATTGAACGCGCGTCGGGGCTTGGACAGACAGATGCCTACGAGGAGATCACCTATGAGGGCTACGGTCCCGGTGGCGTGGCAGTCCTCGTTGAGGCGGCAACAGACAATCGAAATCGCACCGCATCTGAAGTCCGCAGTCTCTTCACGAAGGCGGGTGGTTCACTCGCGAGCAGCGGGGCCGTGGCCTGGCAGTTCGAGGCGCGTGGCATCATTGAGTGCAGTGGCGATTTTGCAAAGGTCGGCGAGGCCGCAATTGAGGCTGGTGCTGACGATGTTGACGAGGCAGGCGGGAGTGTCTTTGTGTACGCTGACCCGTCGGCACTTGAGAGCGTTCGCGCGGGTCTCGAAGGCGCTGGAGTGAGCGTGAAGTCTGCCGAAGCGAGCATTGTGGCGAAATCGACGATTGACGTCAACGCGGATGACGCGCGAAAGAACATGAAGCTGATTGATGCGCTCGAAGATCTGGACGACGTGCAGCGAGTGACTGCAAACTTTGAGCTCTCAACAGAGCTTTTTGCTGAGCTGACGCGATGAGCCTACGGGTCCTCGGGTTGGACCCTGGCACCGCAACCTTTGGATGGGGGATGGTGCAGGGAGGCGAGGAGCGACCGCGCTATCTTGCGCATGGGGTCATCACCACCTCACCAAGCCAGTCGCTTGGCGAGCGCCTTCTTCACATCCGAACCGAGCTCACGCAAATCGCTCGGAGCGAGCGTCCAGACCGGATTGCGATTGAGCGCCTCTTCACGCAAGGAAATCTTCAATCTGCGATCGCAGTCGCCGCCGCGCGCGGGCTCGCGTTGATGATCGCGGCTGAACTACTTATTGAAGTTGTGGAGGCAACCCCTTCTGAAATGAAGCGCGCAATCGCCGGTGATGGGCGTGCCACGAAGAGTGGCGTGATTCGTGCCGTGACGAAGCTGCTCAACATTGCAGGAACGCCACTCGTTGATGACGCAGCCGACGCACTCGCCCTCGCGATCTGGGGTGGCGGTGCCGCTCGGATGCAACAACTTGCGGGCTCCGCGCGACTTGATCGCTCGGCGTCCTCTGGGGCGTCCCAGGAGAGCGGATTCGATCGCGCGGTCCGTCGGGCACTACGTGAGGAGCGGAGGTAGCCGTGTACGCGTTCGTTGCCGGGAGTGTGCACTGGATCGAAGACGACGCTGCCGTGATCTTGAGCGGTGGGCTTGGTCTCCGCATCCGCGTCCTCCCAAGTCTCCTCTCCACCCTTCGCGAAGGTGACACCGTGGAGCTCTTCCTGCATCACATCGTGCGGGAGGAACAGGAGACGCTCGTTGGATTTACAAGCCGCGACCAAGAGCGCTTGTTTGCAACGCTATTGGATGTGAGTGGAGTCGGGCCCAAGGTTGCACTCGCTCTCCTTGACACCCACGGAGCAGAAGGGCTGCGCCGCATGCTTGTGGATGGCGACGAGAAGCTGCTCGCGACCGCTCCTGGCGTTGGTCGTCGCCTTGCCGCGCGTATCATCGTGGAGCTTGCCGATCGAATCGCGCGTGGCGCAGCAGGTGAGGGCACCCCAAGAGCGGGTGAGAAGGGGCGAGACGGAGGTGATCTTGCAGCAGCACTTCGGAGCCTCGGATTCCCGCCGCGTGATGCGCGTGCACTCGCTGCTACGGTGGATGAGGATGTCGCGATGCGCGGTGAGTCGCTTGATGTGCGGCTGCGCGCCGCGCTCCGTGAACGAGCGTAGGCCCGCAGGGGGTATGTGGTGACGAAACATGCGAGCAATGATGTAGAGGAGCGAAGCCTTGAGGTCTCGCTGCGCCCCGCCACGCTTGGGGAGTACATCGGTCAGGGTGAGGCGAAACGTTCCCTGACCACGCTGCTGCAGGCTGCGCGAGAGCGCGGCGAGGCGGCCGACCACCTGCTCCTGCATGGCCCGCCGGGACTCGGGAAGACCACGCTCGCCGCGATCGTGGCCCACGAGCTTGGCGTCCAGATTCGCTTCACCTCAGGAACGGCGATTGATCACGGCGGAGATCTCGCCGCAATCTTGACGAACCTTGCGCCACGACAAGTGCTCTTTATTGACGAGATTCATCGCCTCGGACGCGCCGTGGAAGAGGTGCTCTATCCCGCCATGGAAGACCGCTCCATCGACATCGTGATTGGGAAGGGACCCTCTGCGCAACCGCTGCGCCTGGAGGTGCCACCCTTCACGTTGATCGGAGCAACCACTCGTATTGGGATGCTCTCGGCGCCACTCCGAGATCGCTTTGGCGCATCGCAGCGCCTCGACTTCTACACGGACGGCGAGCTCGCTGAGATCGTCCAGCGTTCGGCTGGGATTCTCGGTGTCAGCATCACGGAGGATGCCGCAGCGCTCATTGGAGCACGAAGCCGCGGAACGCCACGAATTGCAAATCGACTCCTTCGACGCGTGCGTGACGAGGTTCAGGTGGCTGGCTCCACGGAGATCACAAGGGAGCGGGCCGCAACGGCGCTTGCGGGACTTCAGATTGATGACGCCGGGCTCGATGCAACGGATCGAAAACTGTTGCAAGTCATGCTCGACAAGTTCGACGGTGGGCCAGTAGGCGTTGCGGCGATGGCGGCACTTCTCGGCGAGTCACCAGACACGCTGGAAGACGTGTTCGAACCATACCTGCTCAGGGTCGGCTTTCTTGATCGCACACCTCAAGGACGAGTCGTCACCGAGCGCGGTCGCGCACATCTCGGCCGGGGCACTAGCTCGCTTTGGAGCGGGAGCTGAGCGAGAGCGCGCGGCTCGCCGCACTCTCTGACCCATCGACGCTTCCCGCGCGCGCATCACGCTCGCTTCGCTTCGCCGTAACCGCAACCGACTCGCACTCACGTGCCCGCGCTGGCACGCTTACACTGCCGCATGGCGTTGTCGAGACGCCAGATTTCATGCCAGTTGGGACGAATGCGTCTGTGAAGTCACTAGACCCTGACGACTTGCACGCGATCGGTGCCCAGATGATCTTGGCGAACACGTACCATCTTTATTTGCGACCGGGGCACGAACGGATTCAGCGTCTTGGCGGGCTGAACAAGTTTGCTGGCTGGGGTAAGCCGATGCTGACTGACTCCGGTGGTTTTCAGGTGGTATCGCTTGGACCCCTGATGCGAATTCGTGAGATTGGAGCACGCTTTCATAGTCATCTAGACGGGAGTGATCACCTCTTCACCCCTGAGCGATCAGTGGAGATCCAGGAAGCGCTTGGTCCGGATATCGCAGTGGCATTTGATCAGCCTGTCATGCCTGGGTCAACCGAGCGTCGCGATGTGCTGCGCGCGATGCAGCGAACCCATCGCTGGGCGGTCCGTTCTCTTCGGGCGCACTCGCGGGGCGATCAGGCGCTCTTCGGCATTGCGCAGGGCGGAATTGACCCTGAATTGCGGGCGGAGTCTGCGATCTACATTCGTTCGCTCCCTTTCGAAGGGATCAATCTCGGTGGACTTGCCGGCGATGAAACTCCTGAGGAGCGCAACACCGCAGTCGAGGCGACGATTGCTGCGCTAGATGGTGATCATCGTGTGCGTTACCTGATGGGTCTCGGATCGCCCGTTGACTTGCTTGAGTCGGTTCTGCGCGGCGTCGATCTTTTCGACTCGGTCCTCCCAGCGCGGGTCGCGCGCAACGGTCAGGCGTGGGTCACTGGAGGTCGATTCAATCTTCGGAACTCTCGACATCTTGATGAGGACCAACCACTGGACGCCAGCTGTGACTGCACTACCTGCCGCCGGTTCAGCCGTGCCTACCTGGCCCACCTCTTCCGAGCGGAGGAGCTACTTGGCTATCGCCTCCTCACGATCCATAACCTGCGCCATCTGAGTGCCTTCATGGGTGCCATTCGGTTGGCACTCCGCTCGGGTACACTCGCAGCCGAGCTGCCGCGGCTTCGCGCCGCGGCTGGGGGGCCGGGGACCCCTCGCTTAGGAGCTGGCGACGAGCCCTCCGAAGAGCCCGCTCGCGGTGCAATGCGTCCACGGTACGCCGAGGATGGCAGGCTTCGCGGAGTCAATCGACAGAGGGCAACAGCAAGAGAAGGCAGGGAATAGAGATGGCTGAGAAGAGCGAAGGTAAGAGCCCGAAGTCGGCGACGCCCGACAAATCTGAACCGAGAGTTGATGCAAAGGCGTCCGCAGAGCGGAGCCGTGCGGTAGACGCAGCAATCCTCACGATCGAGAAGCAGTTCGGTCGCGGCGCGATCATGAAGCTTGGCTCGCGAGAGCGACTTGAGGTCGAAACCATTCCAACCGGTGCAATCTCGTTGGATCTTGCACTTGGCGTAGGGGGCCTGCCGCGCGGCAGGATCAGTGAGATCTTCGGGCCAGAATCGTCTGGCAAGACCACGATCTGCCAGCACATCATCGCTGAGGCGCAGCGTCGCGGCGGCGTTGCCGCCTTCATTGACGTGGAGCATGCGCTTGACTCTGCCTATGCGGCTGCAACTGGCGTGAATGTTGATGATCTCCTCGTTTCGCAGCCAGACACTGGTGAACAGGCGCTGGAGATCGCGGAGACGCTCATTCGATCAGGTGGCGTCGATATAGTAGTTGTTGACTCGGTGGCGGCACTCGTGCCCCGTGCGGAAATCGAAGGTGAGATGGGTGACTCGTTCGTCGGTATTCAAGCGCGACTGATGAGTCAAGCGTTGCGCAAGCTCACTGGCGCAGTAGCGCGTTCGAACACAACGCTCCTCTTCACCAACCAGCTGCGAGAGAAGATCGGCGTAATGTACGGCAGCCCAGAAACCACACCAGGCGGCCGCGCGCTGAAGTTCTATGCGTCGGTCCGGCTCGACATTCGTCGCATCGAGACAATCAAGACCGGCACAGAGTCAGTTGGATCACGCGTGCGCGTGAAGGTGGTGAAGAACAAGGTCGCTGCGCCATTCCGTATTGCCGAGTTTGACATCATGTACGGCGAAGGGATCAGCATGGAGGGTGGCCTCCTTGACGTTGGCGTTGCGGGGGACATTGTTTCCAAGACCGGCGCATGGTTCAACTTTGGCGACGTTCGACTTGGGCAGGGGCGCGAGCAGGCGAAGGAATTCCTCAAGGCAAACCCAACGGTCGCTGCCGAGATTGATGCGAAGATTCGCGCTGCCACCGCCACGCTTGACGTACCGGTTGCACCTCCAGGCGACGGGGAGTAGTCGCGACGCGCGGTGAGACGCCGCAAAGATCCGGCGCTCATCAAGGAGCGCCATGCAACTGCAGACGCTTCAGCGGTCTTGGAGGCCGCTGCGCGTTCGCTTTCTGGTGCCCCGCGCACCAAGCGCGCCCTCGCTGAGCGGCTGATCAAGGCGGGGTACCCAGAGGAGCACGTGATCACCGCCACTGATCGGCTAGAAGCGGTTGGCATTATTGACGACGAACGCCTAGCGCGCTCGCTGGTTGAATCACGCGACCGCTCTCGACAGCGTGGCGATCGTGCGCTGGCGCAAGAGCTGCGTCGGCGTGGCGTCCCTGAAGAGATTGCTCTTCGTGTGCTGGCAGAGCGATCAGACGAAGCAGATGGCGATGCGCTCCGTGAAGGTGAGCAGACACCGCTCAGCGCCGAGGAGCGTGCCGCCTATGCGGCAGCTGCAAGGGTGCGCCTCCGTGGAGGCGATGCGCGTGCCGAAGTGCAGCGCGTGGCCCAGGCGCTCGCACGGCGTGGGTTTCCATCTGGACTCTCTTGGCGCATCGCACGTGAACGGGTTGCTGGGGCGGGGGAGGGGATCATCCCCCTGCAGCCCCCTGAGGGGCTGGGCGAGGCGGATTGATGCCCTGCGGCAGCCTCCCGAGGGGCCCACGAGGCGTTTGACCGCACGGAATCAAAGCCGTAGCCTTCAGTCCCCAGCCAGTTGGCTGGTCAAGTGACCAATTACCGCGCGTCAGCCCGCGGAGCACGGCTGACAAGAGGGACCAATGGAAGACCTTAACGGGGTTATCCCCGTCGTTGCTGCCGTATTCGGCCTATTACTTGGGATTCTCATTCGTCAGTTCATCGCCGCGGCGGGGATCCGCGCGGCGACCGTCCGGGCCCGCAGCATTGTCGAGGAGGCTCGGCAGCAGCAGAGCGCACTGATCATCTCCGCGAAGGGGGAGATCTCGCGGATGCGCGTTGCAGCCGAAGACGGCCTTCGACAAGAGCGAGAGCAGATCACGGCTGAAACAGAGCGCTCGCGCCTTAGGGAAGTGGCTCTTGGAGAGCGAGAGGCATTCTTCGCTGAGCGTGAGGTTTCTATTGCGGAACGCGAGCGCGGCCTTCTGGAAGAGGCGGCGAACCTTGATGCGGCTCGAGCATCTGTGAGCGCGCGACTTGCTGAGGTGGCGGGACTCGACGCTGAAGCTGCGCGCAAAGAGGTCCTCGCACGACTCACTGAAGATGCAGAGACTGAGGCGCAGCGCCTGCGCGCGACCCTTGAGCGCCGAGCGTCTGAGGAGGCTGCGGATCGCGCACGAGACATGATCTTGACAGCGATGCAGCGGGTCGCGGCTGATCACAGCACGGAACACTCAGTGACACACATAAAGCTCGCAAGCGAAGAGATGAAGGGGCGTCTTATCGGCCGCGAAGGGCGCAACATCCGCGCACTCGAGGCTGCAACCGGTGTGGAGCTGCTCATTGATGAGACGCCGATGCAGGTGACGCTCTCCTCCTTCGATCCGGTGCGACGCCAAGTTGCACGGGTCTCCATTGAACGCCTGATGCAAGATGGCCGGATCCATCCCGTGCGCATCGAAGAGATTGTCGAAAAGGCACAGAGCGAAGTAGATGCCACCGCCCTCAAGATTGGGGAGGAGGCCGCACTTGAGGTAGGCGTAACTGGAATCCCGACCGAACTTCTCCGCATCCTTGGACGGCTGCAGTGGCGCACTTCATACGGCCAAAA
>JBJTVF010000029.1:0-2206 GCA_046081085.1 Candidatus Limnocylindrus sp. | reverse complement strand
AGAGGAAGCCGATCATCACGGCCGTTGGTGCGTACGAGAAGACCACTGGCACATCGAGTGCTGGCTTTGCGCCAGGAAGCACGCGATCGCTAATGCCCTTGAACGCAGGCACCACCTCCGCGAGGAAGAGGCGCACACCGTAGAGGAGCACCGCGATACCAGCAGCAAACTTAAGGCCCGTCACCACGGCCCAAATTGGCCAGGCGAGCGAACCCGCTGCACCAGTCACCACCGCGTCATCTGCAGGCCCAATGACGACCGCGGCGGCCGAGGCAAGCAAGATGAGTGAGATGACAAGCGAAGTGCTGACATTGATGTCCTTGAAGAGGCCGAGCCAGCCGGGAAGCTTCATTGACTCTGCATTCTCTTTCTTTGGATCACCAACATACTTTCCGAAAATTGATGCGAGATAACAAGCGAGGGAACTCGTGTGTGCGAATCCCACGTCGTTGTTTCCCGTGATCTTCTTCATGAAGC
Source organism: Candidatus Limnocylindrus sp. (assembly GCA_046081085.1). Lineage (GTDB taxonomy): Bacteria > Chloroflexota > Limnocylindria > Limnocylindrales > Limnocylindraceae > Limnocylindrus. Next base: position 1,729 of record JBJTVF010000029.1, on the reverse strand, counting down.
GCTGCATGATCGCTGGCTGAACGGTCCAGTAGATGCCTGCGATCACCGAGCCGAAAAGTGCCACCTGAACCGCATTCGCCCCAGGTACCGACTGATAGACAGAGACAGCGATGACGACGCTGATCCAGTACATCAAGTGGCCAGTCAGGTAGACGAACTTCGTGCGCAGAATGCGCCCTAGGATCAGGTGCACGAGATACCCACCGGCCATGATCAGCGCCACAGCCGATCCTGACGTCTGCAGGAATCCGGATAGCGTGTTCGTTGACGTTGGTGGAGTGATACCGAATGCGGCACCGACAACGTTCTGGAAGGCAATCAGCCCGCCGATGAACACGTCAATACCGACACCGAGGATCACGTAGCCGAGGGCGGCACGGACCGTCCCCTCAATCGTTAGTCGGGCACCCTTCCCTTGGGCGAGCAGCCCGATCGCAACGAAGATTCCTACCAACAGAGCAACCTGATTGAACAGGTTGTTGAGTAGGAACGTTGCTATGGCGTTAATGTCCACAGTTGATTCCTCCATACACCGGCCAGGGAGCTCCCCTAGCCAACTCGATGTTCCATCAGGCGATCACCCCTACGGCGCGAGCGTTGCGGATCGTGCAACCTATCGAGGAGTAGGTACTCGAGTGAGGGTGCGTGCACAGGAGGTGTCATGAGTCGGTGGCTGGATCGTTCACAGGAGCTCCTCGCTGAAATCGCCGTACGAGAGGCGGCGAGCATTGCCGCGGCGGCGGCGAGCGCCGTCGCCACGATTCGTAGAGGGGGTCTCATTCACGCCGGCGGGACAGGACACTCCACGCTCTTGGCGCTTGAATCGTTCTATCGCGCGGGGGGCCTCGCCGCAGCATCGCCAATCTGGGGAATCGACCTCTTTCCGCCATTCGCTGCCCGTGCAAGCACGCAAGAAGAACGAGACCCGGTGCAAGGTCGCGCCGCTATTGAGCGCGCAGGGGTGCGTGACGGCGACACGGTGTTCATTGCATCACAATCGGGCATCAATGGCGCGCCAGTTGAGATGGCGCTCGCCTCTGCTGAGCGCGGCGCAACGGTTGTTGCGATCAGCTCGCGCTTACATGCCGCGAAGGTGAAGAGCCGGCACACATCAGGAAAGCACCTCTTCGATGCGGCGAGCATCGTGATTGACACCGGCGCACCGTACGGAGACGCACTTCTAGAACGCGGCGAAGGGAAGGCTGCCTATGCGCCTGTCTCTTCGTTGCTTACCATTGCCGTCTGGTCACTCGTCCTAGAAAGTGTTGTTGAGACACTTGATGCGGCGGGCGAAACGGCACCGATCTGGAAGAGCTCCAACGCGCCGGGCGGCGATGAATGGAATGAAGGGATGCTCGCGGCCTACGCCCCTCGCGTTCGCGCGCTTTAGCTCGCCTTACCAGAGATCCGTTCGGTCGCTCTTGCGCGGCGTGCTCTTCCGGTTGAGCGCGTGATCTTCGTGCGCCGCCGCCTCTTTGCGTGCGGCGTCAATGGCAGACTGCAGCGCGCTCGCACCACCAACGAGACCGTGGGGTGCTTCGTGCAAGTGATCGGGGAGGCCGGACTTTTCATCCGCGGCGCGGCCGCGCGTCTCGCCAAGGAAAGGCATCCCGAGGCGCTCAACTGCATCGAGTGAGGCGCGCAGCACCGCACCCTTGGCACTGACCACACTCCGAATCTCGTGAGCCTCTTCGTCCGCGCTGATCTCACGGCCACGAAGCGGTTGTGC
>JBJTVF010000028.1:0-9987 GCA_046081085.1 Candidatus Limnocylindrus sp. | reverse complement strand
GTTGAGCAGTAGGATCTCGTCGCCAGCCGCATATGCGCGCCCGCGCGGTGAGAGATCTCCAGCGCGGAGGCGCGTGGCTCGCTCGGTCACCGTTTCCCTCCACTCCCCGCCAGCATCTGCGTGGCGGCACGTAGGACGAGGCTAGCAGGGACATCGTCGCGGATCTTGAATGCGCCCTCCGTTGCGAGGACCCAGCGAATCTTTCCGCCCGCAACCTTCTTGTCGCGCGTCGCCGCCTCAACCAGCGCGGTGGGGGACTCGCGCCGAGGAGCGACGCCAAGCCCGAGTGTGTCCAGAAGTGCGAGGGCACGGGAGGCGCGTGCTGCAGGGGTGACGCCGAGCGCTTGGCCGATGGCGAGCGCTGCGCGAAGCCCGTAGCCGACCGCCTCGCCATGCAGGATGCCCTTATAGTTCGCCGCCTGTTCCAGCGCATGCCCCAGCGTGTGCCCGAGGTTCAGACTCATGCGCAGTCCCACCTCTCGCTCATCACCTGCGACGACGGTGCACTTCCACCAGCCGGCGCGCTCCACGATCTCTGCATACGTGCCGTCTTCATGCAGCGACGGGTCGCCTGCCGCGATGCGCGTTGCGCACTCCTCGAGAAGTGTGAAGAGGCGATCCTCACCGAGGAGTGCAATCTTCACCGCCTCACCCATTGCGGCAACGATCTCCCGAGTCGGCAGGGAGCGCAGCGCATCCAGGTCGGCGATCACGGCGATCGGCTGATGGAATGCGCCGACCAGGTTCTTCCCCTCAGGGAGGTCGACGCCCGTCTTCCCTCCGAGTGATGCATCCAGCTGTGCGGCGAGTGTGGTTGGGACGGCAACCCAGTCAATACCGCGCAGATAGAGGGCGGCGAGGAGTCCCGCCGTGTCTGTCAGTGCGCCACCACCAACGGCAACGATGAGGTCGCCCCGCTCAATGCCCGCGGCCGCGAGCGTGCGCGCTGCGTCATCGATGACAGTCAACTGCTTTGCCGACTCTCCGGACTGCAAGGTGAGCGGTGTCACGTTGATCTTTGCGCGCTTGAGCGACGCAGCGATCGTTGCGCCGATCGCGCGCTCCGCATTCGGTTCGCTGACCAAGACCACGCGACGTGCGTTCCGAGTCCTCAATACGCGGAGGAGCGACTCCGTTGCAATGCCAACGCCAAGATCCCACTGGCCTGACGGGAGGGCCGCCGAGAGGAGGAGGCGTCCGCTGCCACGTGGCGAGTTCTGGAGGAGCTCAATGGCAGGCACTGCAAGCGTTCCTGGACTCTTCTTACTCTCCAGGCGTGCCCCAATCGCGTAGAAACGCGATCGTTCTGCGCGGAGCGTGCGCAGCGACTCCTCCGAGTTCCCTCGCTTCATCAGGGGGCGCACCACGCGCGCTGTTCGGAGCCTCCCAGCGATCACCGCATCTGGAGCGTCAAGCCAGAGGATGCGGGCAACCTGACTGATCACCCAACGGTTGCGTGGATCAACAAGCGTCCCGCCACCTAGGGCAACGATTCGACCGATGCCGAGGGCGGCGGCGGCCCCTCCAGCAGGTGGCGTGACCTCTCCAAGCGCGGCAACGGCAGAACGCTCGCGGATGCGGAATCCCGCCTCGCCTTCGCGTGCAAAGATTCCCTCCACGCTGTCTTTGGCAACCCCCGTGCTCGCAATGACGCTGCGATCGAGGTCGAGCAGCGGAACGTTTAGCTGCGCCGCGAGCCTGCGTCCGAGGGAACTCTTCCCCACGCCAGGGAGACCGACGAGCGCAAGGTTGCTTCGTCGCGTCCTCATCGGGGTCTAGTCGTCGCCGCCGGAGCCTGCGGCACTTGTCCCGCTCGCGTCGGTCTCTGGGTCGTGTGCGCCGCCAGCGACCGGTGCGCGACGTGGCGCTGTGGCCCGAGCGCGCAGTGCATCAAGGTTTGACCTGATCTCTTCAAGCGAATCACCACCGAGTTTCTCGAGCAGGAAGGGGACGAGCGCGAGGGCGACCATCGCTTCGCCGATTACGCCCGCCGCTGGGACCACGCTGATGTCCGAACGTTCATAGTGCGCCTTCTCCACCTTCTCACCGCTGATCAGATCAGCGGAAGGGAGGGGTCGGGCCAGGGTGCTGATCGGCTTCACCGCCGCGCGGATCACGAGTGGCTCGCCGTTGCTCACGCCGCCAGTCAGTCCACCGGCTCGGTTCGTGCGGTGCACCCACGTCCCGTCCGACGTTCGACCCTCGATCACATCGTGCACCTCTGATCCGAAGACGCGGGTCTGCTCAAAGCCGAGACCGAACTCCACCCCCTTGACGCTCTGGATGCTCATCACCGCTTGTGCGAGCGCCGCATCAAGTCGACGATCCCAGTGCACATAGGAGCCGAGTCCAATCGGCAGACCCTTCACCACCACTTCGAAGATGCCGCCAACGGTGTTTCCCGCCTCGCGCGCCTCATCGATGCGAGCGACCATGCGCGCCTCGGCGGCCGGATCAGGGCAGCGCAGCGGGCTCTCCTCAGACTCCTCGCGCGATCGCGTGCACGACCCTGGGTCTACGGCAACACCGCCCACCTCTGCGGTGAACGACCAGATCTCCACGCCGAGTGCGCTGAGCAGCGCCTTCGCCACGCCACCTGCGGCAACGCGCGCCGTGGTCTCGCGCGCCGATGCGCGCTCGAGCACATTGCGGACATCATCAAAGCCGTACTTGATCGCACCAGCGAGATCCGCGTGTCCTGGGCGGACGCGGGTGACGGGGATGGCGCGCTTCGTCCCTTCTGCAGCACTCGCCGCAAGCTCGGCGGCCTCTTCGGCGCTCAGCGGCTCAACCTGCATCACGCGCGTCCAGTTCTCCCAGTCGCGATTCTCAATCAGCAGCAGGATGGGGGAGCCGAGTGTGAGGCCGTGTCGGATGCCGCTGCGGATCCGCGCGTGGTCCTGTTCAATCTTTTGACGCGCGCCACGACCGTAGCCGCCCTGTCGACGTTTCAGGTCAACAGCGATCGCCACTTCGGTAAGCGGAACGCCAGCGGGCATCCCTTCGACGATGACGCCGAGCTCTGGCCCGTGTGACTCACCTGCGGTCAAGAATCGAAAGCTCACCTCACCCCTCCCAGTCCTTCGGACGACCCTTTTCTCTCCGTAGATGCTGCCGCGGCCGCGGCGAGTGCGTCACGCATGATGCTGATTGGTGCGGGCCGCCCCGTCCAGAGCTCAAACGATGCGGCACCCTGCAGAAGGAGCATCTCAAGCCCATCCGTTGCCTCCGCGCCAGCGGCGCGCGCACTTCGCACCAGTGCGGTCCCTCCCGGGGCGTAGACGACGTCAATGACGTACTGGCCTTCGCGGAATGCGGCGGCGGGGAGTGCGGGGGCGTCGCTCGGATTGAGTCCGACGCTGGTCGCCTGGATGACGATCCCCACGCGCGCCGCCTCTTCGACAAGGATTGATTCGTGCCAAGGAATGGCTCGGATGGCGAGGTGCGGCCACGACTTCTGCGCCGCAGCAGCCACCTGCTCGGCGCGACGTAGGTGGCGATTCGTGATGCTGATCTGGCTAACCGCCGCGCCAATCAGGGCGGCAACTGCGGCGCGTGCCGCTCCACCTGCGCCGAGGATCAGTGCCGCCCGTGGCATGCGGCGCCCATCAAGCAGCACAGCAAGTGAGCCGCGAAGCCCCGCAACATCCGTATTTCGCCCAACGAGACGACCCCCGGCACGCGTGATCGTATTGACCGCCCCGATGCTTGCGCACTCCTCTGTCATTGAATCAAGGAGTGCACCGATCGTCTCCTTGTGCGGGATCGTGACATTGGCACCGATCACGTCCGCATCGGCACGCAGTGTCGCTACGGCGGCGGCGAGCTCCTTCGGCGGCACATCCATTACCTCATAGCGGACTGGAAGCCCCACGTTATCGAAGGCGGCCTGTTGAAAGGCGGGCGAGAGACTCTGCTTCACCGGGTGCCCTAAGAGCACGATGCGCTTACTCATGCTCGTGTGCCGTGTGTCGCGCCGCCTGCAGCTCGGGCAGCGTCGTCAAAGAAAGTTGGGTAACTCACCGCAGCCGCTTCTGGTTCATCGATCTCGACCGCCGCTCCGCCAACGAGGGCCGCCACCGCAAAGGTCATCGCCAGGCGGTGGTCCCCGCGGACGGCGGGGGCTCCGCCCTTCGGTCGTTCGCCGCCGACAAAGTGGAGGTCGTCCCCCTCAACACGGACGTGGAGGCCGAGCTGCGTCAGGCCATCCGCGACTCCTGCAATGCGGTCACTCTCCTTCGCTCGGAGTTCCCCAGCGCCGCGGATGCTGGTTGCACCGCGCGCCATCGTTGCGGCGAGCGAGAGGACCGGCATCTCATCGATGGCGAGCGCCACATCCTCGGGTGTGATCTCCACGCCGTGGAGGTCGGCACTACGAACACGAAGGTCGCCGACCGGTTCACCTGAACCGTCATCTGGGCCTGGCGTCTCTTCTATGGATGCGCCCATGCGGCGCAGGATCTCAATGACGTGGCGGCGGGTGGGGTTCAGTGAGACGCCACGGATGGTCAGGTCGGCATCTGGGTGCAGGCTGGCGGCAACGAGCCAGAAGGCGGCGGAGGAGGGGTCGCCTGGAACGTGCACCTGCGGGATCGCTCGCAGCTCTGCCTCGCCTTGCACGCGGATGGACCAGCTGCCGTCTCCCCCCTGCGTGCGGTTAATCGTGGCGCCGCGCGCCGCAAGCATGCGCTCACTGTGGTCCCGCGTTGCGACACTCTCTATATAGGTGGTGCTGCCGCTCGCGGCGAGGCCGGCAATCAGGACGCAGCTCTTCACCTGCGCGCTCGGCGTCTTTGGGCGCCACTCGCCCCCCTTGAGCGTTCCGCCGACGATCCGCAGCGGCGCAGTCTCGCCTCGTTCGCCTGGCGCCCCCGTGGCCTCGACACCCATCGCGCGGAGCGGTTCAAGCACGCGCGCCATCGGGCGTCGGCGGAGCGATGCATCTCCGTCCAGCGTGTGCACTCCGTGAATTCCCGCTACGAGGCCCGCGCCGAGTCGTGCGCTCGTTCCTGAGTTGCCACAGTCAAGGCGGCCATCACCGTGAGCGGCAAGTCCGCGACGCCCCGGGGATCGCACGTGCCAACGCGCCGTGCCAGGCACATCATCGGGCGCGGCGGGGAGCCGCTCACACGAAGCGCCGAGCGCCACCATCATCCCAGCTGTCGAGCGCACGTCGTGTCCGTCGCCCGCCCCGCTGATCAGCGTCTCGCCGTTGGCGATCGCGGCAAAGATGAGTGCGCGGTGGCTGATGGACTTATCGCCAGGGAGTCGCAGGTCGCCGCGCAGGTGCGCTGCGGGGGTGACGCGGTGTGCCACGTCCTTAACTCTTGGTTGGGCTCGCGCCAGCCGCACCCGGATCATCGTGGAGCGGCGTGACCAGCGTATGGATGGAGCGCAGCTCACCCGCGAGTCGCTGGAACATGGGGATCGTGAGCGACTGCTCTCCGTCGGACCAGGCTTCCTCTGGTTTCGGATGCACCTCCACCATGATTCCGTCGGCTCCAGCCGCAACGCCGGCGTACGACATGGGCGCAACCATCCAACGCTTCCCTGTGGCGTGGCTTGGGTCCACGATGACAGGGAGATGCGTCAGCCTGCGCAAGATTGGAACGGCATTGAGGTCGAGGGTGTTGCGCGCGGCAGTCTCAAAGGTTCGAATGCCGCGCTCGCAGAGGATGAGTTGCGTGTTTCCAGCGGCCAAGATGTACTCCGCGGCGAGGAGCCACTCCTCAATCGTCCCAGAGAGACCTCGCTTCAACATCACGGGCATGCGCGTTCGCCCGACCGCATTGAGGAGCGAGAAGTTCTGCATGTTGCGAGTGCCAATCTGAAGCACGTCGGCGAACTCGGACACCATATCAACCTGCGCCGGCTCCATCACCTCCGTGATGATGGGGAGACCCGTGCGCTCCCGCGCCTCCGCGAGGAGGCGGAGCCCGTCAAGACCGAGCCCCTGGAAGGCGTACGGCGAGGTGCGCGGCTTGAAGGCCCCGCCGCGGAGGAGGGTCGCCCCTGCGTCGGCTACACCCTGCGCAACTTCAAAGAGCTGGTCGCGAGATTCAATCGAGCAGGGACCCGCCATCAGCGTCAGGGAGCCGCCGCCGATCACCGCATCGCGCACGTTGACAACGGTTGGCGCATCACGGAACTCACGTGAGGCGAGACGATACGGTCGTGTTGCGCGCTTCGCGCTTGCCACACCAGGGAGCGCGGCAAACTCCTGCTCGAGTGCGGCGCTCACCCCCGATGGGCCGAGGATTGCAAGGGTTGATCCGGTCGCACCCTGCTCTTCATAGACGGTAAGCCCGGCCGCTACCGCGCGTTCGCGGACTGCACCCAGCTGCCCCGCGGTTGCCGTCTTGATCATTCGGACGAACATTTCTTGGCTCCTGGTTATCTGCCGGTCTCCCGGCGGGTTGGGGAAAAGAAAAGAGCAGAGGGGACCCCCTCTGCTCACATCCCGGCCGGACCGCCGGTCAGACGCTAGGCGTCTGGGCGGGTCAGACCGGGCTCCTAAAGTAGCGGTACGTCGTCATGTGGCTAACCCTACGGCCAACGGCGGATCAGGTCAAGAAATTCTCCACTCGATCGCCCCTCTTGGGGGTGGACCTGCCGCGATTTTGCGGGCCGCGTGGCCTCAGTGATGCTCCCCGCTCATCATTTTTGAGCACGAATTCAGAGCTTTTTCATGAAATCTGCCGATTCTGCGGCAGGGTGGCACAGCGATGCGCATCACCGTGTGCCGCGACTCTGATCTGGCGCGAAATTGGGTCTCCGTGTGCCAAAAATTGGGGGCTGCCGGGCCATTCTGGTTGCCCCCAGGGGGGCGCCGAGTTGCGCCATGCACAAATGGGGTTGCACTTATCCACATTGTGTTTTACTTTTCAACAAGCCCCAGTTTTTGGGGTGGAGTTGATGGCCGATCCGCCAGTCGGGTCGACCAGAGTGGAGGTCCAGAACATGGCAAAAAGGAAGCGAAGGAAGGCCGCTGCGAAGCGTAAGCCTGCCACCAAGCGACGCGCCAAGAAGGCTGTTGCCAAGAAGGCTCCTGCGAAGCGAAGGCGCCGCAAGAGCAAGAAGGCTGTTGCCAAGAAGGCTCCTGCGAAGCGAAAGCGCCGCAAGTCAGCCAAGAAGAAGTAACTAACTGGCGATCCGTCGAGGATCGTTTGAGAGAGGCGTCTGGAGAGATCCAGGCGCCTCTCTCTTTTCATCCATAATGCCCAGATGACCAGCGCAGTGATTGTGAGCGACATGGACGGCACCCTGACTACCGCAGAGACCTGGCGTGGCGTGCTGGACTGGGTCAAGGTGAATCGGCCGAGCGGCGCTGCGCAACGCTTTGTCACGGTTCGACTCCCACTCGTGATCCTTGCAAAGCTCGGCATCACCAACAAGGAGCGCTTCCGGGCACGTTGGTTGAGCGATCTTGCAACCCTGCTTCGTGGTGCAACCGAGGCTGAGCTCAACGCGATGGGCGAGTGGGTCGTGGAGCACTACCTCTGGCCAGCGCGGCGAACCTCGGGGCTCACCGCGGTCGCTGATGCCGTAGCACGTGCAGCCACCAGTGGCGTGCAGCTCCTCCTTGCGACCGGTGGCTACCAGCAAGTGGGCGATGCGTTTGCGCGTCGAATCGGAGCGGTCGCCGCGCTCGGCACCCCACTGGAGCTCGTTGACGGCGTTGCGACCGGTCGCCTCGCAGGGGCAACGCAGAGCGGTGAACAGAAGGCTGCAGCGGTGAATCGACACGCCGCTGGGGGAGATATCCTCGTCGCCTTTGGTGACACTGCGGCGGACATTCCGCTCCTCGCCGCTGCTCAGCGCGCAGTTGCCGTTGCGCCAGACAAGCAACTCCGCGAAGTGGCCGCGCGACGGGGCTGGGAGATCGTCGGCTAGCGCAGCCGGGCGGCATCTGGGATACTTCGCGTCGGCAAGCCTCGGAGAGGTCGCATAGAGGTCTAGTGCAGCGGTTTGCTAAACCGCCACGTGGGGTTTTCCTGCGTCGAGGGTTCGAATCCCTCCCTCTCCGCCACTTCAAGTAGGCGTGCCGTAGCATCTAGATCCGCAGGTAGTACATGCGCCCGTAGCTCAGTGGATAGAGCGTTAGGTTGCGGACCTAAAGGTCGTGGGTTCGAGTCCCGCCGGGCGCACCATTCTCAACACCCCAACGCACACGTTGTCGTATCGTGGCCTCATGAGCAGGGTCACGCTCCTCGGACTCGGCACGATGGGCGCGCCGATGGCGGGACATCTTGCGCGTGCAGGCCACACCGTGCGCGGTTGGAATCGCACGCCAGGTCGCCCATCCATTGAGGGGGTGACGCAGGTTGCCTCGCTAAAGGAAGCACTCAGCGGTGCAGACGCCGTGGTGCTGAGCGTCTCAGATACACATGATGTGGAGGAGCTGCTCCTCGGCACCGATGGTGCAGCCGATACCCTCTCCGCGAGCGCCATCGTCATTGATACAAGCACCATTGCCCCCTCGGCGACGCGCCGCATGGGCGCGCAACTCGCCAGCAAGGGGATCCTGATGGTGGACGCACCCGTGAGTGGTGGTAGCGAGGGTGCGGTGAACGGCACGCTCACCGTGTTTCTTGGCGGATCAGCGGAGGCAGTTGCCGTGGCCCAGCCGTATCTCTCTCCCTTCGCCAAGACGATCACGCACCTTGGGCCGCTCGGCGCAGGGCAGGTGGGGAAGGCGGTCAATCAACTCGTGATCTCCGGAAGCTACCTCTCGCTCGCCGAGGGGATCCTCGTCGGTCAGGCGGCGGGGCTCGACCCAGCAACGCTCGTCGGCGCGCTCTCGGGCGGCGCCGCCAAGTCGTGGGTCCTAGAAAATCGTTGGCAGCGTATGGCCGAAGATCGCTATCCCCTCGGCTTCAAGGTCGCGCTACATCGGAAGGACCTCGGCATCGCGATTGACCTTGCGAAAGAGCTCGGCGTCCCCGTCCCCACGGCAACGCTGGTGGCACAACTGGAAGATGCGCTGATCGCCGCCGGTAAAGGTGGTGAGGATCTCTCCGCACTCGCCAACCAGCTGCGCCGCATGGCAGACTCGATCGATGCCTGAGGACACCGCCACAGCCGATCCACGGATCGCAATCCTTCAGGCGCAGTACGTCGCCCTCACCACCTATCGTCTTGATGGTCGCGCCGTGGTGACGCCTGTCTGGGCGGCGGAACGAGAGGGTCGCCTGCTGATCTTCAGCAATCCTTCCGCAGGGAAGATGAAGCGGCTCCGAAACTCCTCGCGCGCAAGCGTTGCACCGTGCACGTGGAACGGAACGCTGACTGGCGCGCCGCTGCCAGCGACGGCGCGAGTCTTGGCCGCCGATGAACTCGGCGGGATGTGGGGCGCGCTCGTCAAGAAGTACGGCCTCCCTGCGTTTGCGTTCCGTCTCTACGATCGCTTACGCAGCCTTCTGCGCATGCAGGTCAGCGCCGGTATTGAGGTGAGCCTCAACCCTTAATGGGCTATCCTCCGCCGTGGAAAGGTGGCCGAGTGGTTGAAGGCACCGCTCTCGAAAAGCGGCAGGTTAATAGCCTCGTGGGTTCGAATCCCACCCTTTCCGCCAGCACCTGACGCGCGCACACGGAGAGGTCGCCTAGTGGTCTATGGCGCCGCATTGGAAATGCGGTTTGGGGGCAACTCCATCGAGGGTTCGAATCCCTCCCTCTCCGCCACTCCTTCCCACACGAAACGCCACCTTCCCCAGGTTTGGCTCCGTCTCCTCGTCGACCCCGTTTTCGGCGCTGGGTGCAGGATTGGGTGGAGCCGCAGATGCTCCAGGATTCCCTAGGATTCCTCCAAACACCTGCACCTGACCTCAGTGCTCCCTAGGAATCCCTCTGATCCCTCCTCGGGGGCGAATTCGGGTTGCAGAGCCAAATCGTGATGTCGATTGGGTCTATTCCGGAATGATGAGACCGATTCCCACACCGAGTGTCGCGAGGCCGAACACAACGGCACCGATGGGAACCAGTCGGATG